>NZ_CP058258.1:1650000-1765730 GCF_013394695.1 Streptococcus sp. oral taxon 061 | reverse complement strand
CAACAAACTCCTCCTTTTCTAAATGGTGTAATCTTAAACACTATTTTATCACATAGCAAGCAATTTTTCCACAACTTGTGAAAAACAATCCACAATGTTTAAAAGATTTATCCACAAGTTGTGGATAAATTATCTTATTTTTGATTTAATCGACTTTTTCTATACTAATCCAGTGGATAATTATGTGAGTTGAGAAAAATAAAATAACAGCCTTATCTTAGGCTGTTAATAAAACGTTGGTATTCTTCTTGATTATGAAAAGAGATAGTTATTTTTCCTGCCTCTTTTTTTTGAAGGACGATTTGGACATCTAATCCCAACAATTTTTTCAAATTTTCTTCTTCTTCTTTGATAAAGTGATCTTTTTCTTTGCTTTTCTTCTTATTTTTTTCTTCTTTAAGTAGATGTTCCACCTGCCGAACTGATAAATCCTCTTTCTGAATGCGATTGAGTAAATTTTTTTGTTCTTTCACAGGTAGTTGAATTAGAAGCCTAGCATGTGCTTGAGATAATTTTCCTTTCTCTACTTCCATTAGAATAAAATTGGGAAGTGTTAGTAAGCGAACAAGATTGGTAATATAGGGACGTGATTTCCCCATTTTGTCAGCAATTTCTGCATGAGTATACCCTTTATCAATTAAAGATTGATAAGCTTTTGCTTCCTCAATCGGATTTAAGTCTTCCCGCTGCAAATTTTCAATGATTGAGTGAATCATCATATCTTGATCAGATAGTTTTTTGATGATTACCGGAACTTCTGTTAGCCCAGCTGCTATTGATGCCCGATACCGTCTTTCTCCAGCTAGGATTTCATATCCGATAACTGGAGATTGACGGACAATAATAGGTTGAATTAAACCATTTTCTTTAATAGATTGGGCAAGTTCTTGAATTTTTTCTTTTGAAAATTCTTTACGAGGTTGATAGGGATTTTTTTGAATATCACTGATACGAATGAGTTTGAGTTCTTCCATATTTCTACAGTATCACATCTTTGATATTCTGTAAAGTAGGTTTACAAATATGTAAACTATTAATTTAAATCACTTGTACTCTTATCTAGTTTGATTGTAGTTTTTTCTTCTTTACCATTACGGTAATAAGTTACAGTCATTTCATCTCCAATAGAGTGACTATATAGAGCATTTTGCAATTCAGTTGTAGATGAAATCTTGGTATCATCTACTTTTGTGATGACATCATATTGTTGTAAATGTCCATTTGCAGGCATATTTTTTTGAACAGAACGAACAGCTACACCAGAAGTAACATTTCCAGGAAGTTTTAGTTTTTGAAGATCAGTTGTACTAAGATTTGATAAGTTAACCATGTGGATTCCAAGAGCAGGTCGAGTTACTTTTCCATCTTTTTCCAACTGCTTAATAATATTGATTACATCGTTTGCAGGAATGGCAAAACCAAGACCTTCGACAGATGTTCCACCATTAGAGGCAATCTTACTTGATGTAATACCGATAACTTGGCCTTGGATATTAATCAAAGGACCACCTGAGTTCCCAGGGTTAATAGCTGTATCTGTTTGGATAGCATTGGTTGAGATAGCTTGTCCGTCTTCAGATTTTAGAGATACATTTCTATTTAAACTTGATACAATCCCCTGTGTCACAGTATTGGCATATTCAGAACCTAGAGGACTTCCGATTGCAATAGCTGTTTCTCCAACTGTTAATTGACTAGAATCACCAAATTCGGCTACTGTTGTGACTTTATCTGCAGCAATTTTTACAACGGCAATATCTGAATAAGTATCAGAACCCACAATTTCACCAGGGACTTTTGTGCCATCTGCTAAACGAATATCAACTTTTTTAGCACCATTAATAACGTGAGTATTGGTTACAAGGTAAGCAGTATCCCCTTCCTTTTTATAAATGACACCAGAACCTTCGCTGTATACTTGTTCAGAATTGGTATCTGTATCAGTTTCATCAGATCCGAGTAAACTATTTTGAGAGTTTGATGAGTAAGTAATGACAGATACAACAGCATCTTTAACTTTATCTACAGCCTGTGTGGTAGAATTTTCATTTTTCGAAGCAGTCTGAGTGATCGCTGCACTATTTTGTTCTCCCCTTCCTTGCTTTTGGTTGAATTGAAGAACAGCCAAACTTCCTAATAGACCACTAAAAAAGCTAATAAGAATAACTAGTAAAAGTTGTCCAATTGTTTTTGAAAACTTGTTAAAGTTTTTCATAGAATCCTCCAAATTTGATTTATTAGTGAAAGTATAAAATTATTAACTTAATCCTAGCTTAAAAAAGTTTAAGTTTTTAACAATCTGTGGATAACTGATTAAAACTTGTGAATTTATTGTGTTTTTTAACCTTTTTCATTTGTGAATAAGATGTGAATAGAATGCGATTATGATAAAATAGAAGCATGAAAATAAAAATTGTAACAGTTGGAAAACTAAAAGAAAAGTATCTCAAAGATGGAATTGCAGAATATTCTAAAAGAATATCACGATTTGCTGCCGTAGAAATGATTGAATTAGCTGATGAAAAGACACCAGATCGTGCCAGCGATTCAGAAAATGAAAAAATCTTAGATTTAGAGGGAAATCGAATTCTTTCCAAAATTGGGGATAGAGAATTTGTTGTCGTTTTAGCTATTGAAGAGAAAACCTTGTCTTCTGAAGAATTCAGTAAACAACTAGAACAAGCTTCTATTAATGGTTATTCAACCTTAACCTTTGTGATTGGTGGGAGTCTGGGTCTTTCTCCTCAAGTAAAAAATCGAGCGAATCTATCCCTTAGTTTTGGTAGACTGACTCTTCCACATCAATTAATGCGTCTAGTTCTTGTAGAACAGATATACCGAGCCTTTACCATCCAACAAGGTTCTCCCTATCATAAATAGGATTGACTATTCTCGATTATTTTGATAAGATAAACTAGTTAGGTCTCATAGCTCAGCTGGATAGAGCATTCGCCTTCTAAGCGAACGGTCGCAGGTTCGAATCCTGCTGGGATCATATACTAGATTTAACGCTGGGGAAACCCAGCGTTTTTTGTAAAAATTGACAGTTCAGGTACAAAAATGTGCAGTTGAGAATGAAATGTTTTAAAACAGACTCCGTTTTGTATAATAGGCTTGTAAGTTTATTTATAAAGAAAAAGAGAAAACATTATAGGGAGATATAATGGATTTATTGAAAATACTCATAGTTATTCTTCATATTCTTATTCTAACAAATAGCTATGAACTCATTTGTAAGGCAATAAAAAAAGAAAGATATCTGTTTATTTCTTGGGTATTTATATTACAGTCTATTGTTGAAATTTTATTCTATTTAACTTCTTTACATGGATTAGGAATGGAAAAAATTTCATTTACCTGTATTATCTTTGCTTATTTAATAGGATTTAAAAAATATAATAAGTTCAAAGCTATTTTTATTAGTTTATTATTGTCTTTATTATATCAAAGTACTCATACATTTATAGCAGTAATCATATCCTCTATAACAGGTGATTCTTTCTTAATAAAATATGAAGATTTATTTTTTGTAGTGGTTTTGATGCTGACGTATTTTATCACTAAAAAAATTATTACTTATTTTCATCTTGAACTTACTTATTTTGATAAAAATTACCTTTATCCATTTTTCAAAAAGGTCATTTTAATTTTCTTTACTTTACAAGTTCTATTATTCATTTCAGATATGGTGGGTATTCATGCTCATTTTAATAATTTCAGTAGTATTTTAGCAACAATTGTCTTTATCTGTTTACTACTAATATTCTTCGCTATGAATTCTCATAAGGTGCGAGTTGAAAAAGAAATTGCCCTAAAACAGAAAAAATTTGAACAAGAACATTTACAGACATATACAGATGAAATTGTTGGTTTGTACAATGAAATCCGTGGTTTTCGTCATGATTATGCAGGTATGCTTGTTAGTATGCAAATGGCGATTGATAGTGGAGATTTACAGGAAATTTACAGGGTTTACAATGAAGTTCTAGTCAAAGCTAATCAAAAATTACGTTCAGATAAGTATACATACTTTGATTTAAACAATATAGAAGATTCAGCTTTACGAAGTTTGATTGCTCAATCTATTGTATATGCCAGAAATAATGACGTAGAGTTTACATTAGAAGTAAAGGATATTATCACAAGATTGTCAATCGATTTACTCGATCTTGTTCGTATTATGAGTGTTTTGTTAAATAATGCTGTTGAGGGTGCTGCAGAAAGTTATTTAAAACAAATGGAAGTTGCAGTGATTAAGATGGATTTAGAAACAGTTATCGTGATTCAAAATTCGTGTAGAATTACTATGACACCTTCAGAAGACTTGTTTGAACTAGGTTTTTCTACTAAAGGTAGAAATAGAGGAATTGGCCTTAATAATGTCAAAGAGATTTTGGATAAGTATGAAAATATCATTTTAGAGACAGAGATGGAAGATAGTACGTTTAGACAGATTATTAGATTTAAGAGAGAGTTTGAATGAAAGTATTAATTTTAGAAGATGTTATTCAACATCAAGTCAGATTAGAAAGAACCTTGGATGAAATTTCAAAGGAATTGAATATTCCTATTTCTTATAAAACAACAGGTAAAGAACGAGAGTTTAAGGAATATATCGAAAATGATGAAGTAAACCAGCTTTATTTTCTAGATATTGATATTCATGGAGTTGAGAAAAAAGGATTTGAGGTAGCACAGTTTATTCGTCGCCACAATCCCTATGCAATTATCGTATTTATCACTAGTAGATCAGAATTTGCTACCTTAACTTACAAATATCAAGTATCAGCCTTGGATTTTGTTGATAAAGATATCAATGATGAATTATTTAAAAAACGTATCGAACAGAGTATCTTATATACCAAAAGTATGCTGCTTGAAAATAAAGATGTTGTGGATTATTTTGACTATAACTACAAAGGAAATGATTTAAAAATTCCCTACCATGATATTTTATATATTGAAACAACAGGAGTATCTCATAAGTTAAGGATTATTGGTAAGAATTTTGCCAAAGAATTTTATGGGACTATGGCGGATATTCAAGAAAAAGATAAAGATACTCAAAGATTTTATTCTGCTCATAAATCATTTCTTGTTAATGTAGGAAATATTAGGGAAATTGATCGAAAAAATTTAGAAGTGGTTTTTTATGAGGAACATCGCTGCCCGATTACCCGTCTCAAGGTTCGGAAATTAAGAGATATTCTGGAGAAAAAATCTAAAAAGTGATTGACAATTAGTAAGAAATTGATATAATGGTTATATCTGCTACAGATAGATGGTCCGTTGGTCAAGGGGTTAAGACACCGCCTTTTCACGGCGGTAACACGGGTTCGAATCCCGTACGGACTATATTATCCGCCATAGCTCAGTTGGTAGTAGCGCATGACTGTTAATCATGATGTCGTAGGTTCGAGTCCTACTGGCGGAGTCAAACAAAAAAAGAACACCATTGGTGTTCTTTTTTTGTTGCTAATTTGAATCTCCTAACATTTTCATAAGAAAGTCTGTCATTTCTTGCGGACTTTCTTTTTTTCCATGAGCAATCCAAGTTTGGCATACACCAAATAGTGCATTGGTTAGATAGATGCTACTATATTCTAACTCAATGTCGTTTAAATTTAATTGCATAAAGCGTTTCTGGAGGTCAGTGCTAAGCATGATATGAAGTTTATTTCTCAGGAAGTTTTGTATCTCTTTTGTACCATTTTCAGATAGAAGAGCAGCTAATAAAGGTTCAGACTCTAAGTATTCAAACACTTCTAGAATAGCATCTCTTTTATGATTTGCGTGTTTTTGGAAAATATACTCAAAGGTATGAAAAAGCTTACTTTGGTAATGTTCAATCATATCATACTTATCTTTGTAATGTGTATAAAAGCTAGAGCGACTAATTCCGGCTTTCTCAGCTAGCTTAACAGTAGAAATTTGATCAAATGGTTGTTCCATTAATAATTGAACCATAGCATTCTCGATAGTACGTTTTGTTTTTAAGCGTTTGTTACTCTCTGTCATAGTTCCTCCTTGTGAACAAAAATAGACGTAGTGTCTAAAAATTTAATTTTTACCTTGTAATTTAGATTTTTTAATGTATAATCTATTATATCAAAATTTTAGACAATATGTGTAAAAAAGGAGACAATATGTTTAAAGAATGGAAAGCAATATTTAAAAAACCAACCTTTATCATTGTAATGATAGGGATTTCTCTCATTCCAGCTTTATACAACATCATATTTTTATCATCTATGTGGGATCCATATGGCCAATTATCTGAGTTGCCTGTAGCGGTCGTTAATAATGATAAAGAAGCGACTTACAATGGAAATACGATGGCTATCGGAAAAGACATGGTGTCTAATTTAAAGGAAAATAAATCATTAGATTTTCATTTTGTCAATGAAGAAGAAGGTAAGAAGGGTCTAGAAGACGGTGACTACTATATGGTAGTCACTTTGCCAAGCGACTTGTCTGAAAAGGCTGCTTCTATTTTAACAGATCACCCAGAACAAATGAACATTGACTATCAAACTTCTAGTGGACATAGCTTCATTGCAAGTAAGATGAGCGATTCTGCTATGACACAGTTAAAACAAAATGTTTCTGCCAGTGTAACTGAGACTTACACGAAAGCTTTATTTCAAAAGATGGGTGATTTAAAATCCGGTTTAACCAAAGCTGCAGATGGAAGTGAACAATTAGCCAACGGAGCTGGTCAATTGGCTGTAGGAAGTCAAACATTGTCTTCAAATCTTAATACTTTAGCTAACTCAAGTTTAACTTTTTCTGATGGAAGTGAACAATTTACAAGAGGGTTGACAACATATGTCACAGGAGTAAAGCAACTGAATAGTGGCTTAGGAACATTTAATGATGGTTTACAGAACTATACAAGTGCAGTTTCACAGGTTGACACTGGACTTAATCAATTATCTTCCAAGACTCCTGAATTAGTAACAGGTATCAACCAGTTAAATACAGGGATGAAGTCATATGCTGGTGGAGTTTCACAACTCAATTCAGGTCTCAGTCAATTTTCGGTTGGTGTCAATGCCTATACAAGTGGAGTGGACAAATTATCTGTTGGTACAAAACAACTTTCAAGTCAATCAGATACATTGAGAGACGGTATCGCCCAATTAAATAAAGGGATTAAAGAAATTTCGACTCAATTGAATACTTCATCTCAACAAAAAGAGGAAATCACTCAATTAGCAAGCAGTTTAGATGAGTTGAATAAGGCTCTCCAATCAGTTACAGTTTCAGATAATACTGATCTTAAAAATACAATATCTAATGACTTAACAACTATAACTACTCTCGCTCAAACTATTGTGACTAATAGTCAAATAGAGCAAGAAAAAATTCTTACCAATCTTCAAGCAACAGCAACTTATCAGTCTCTTACTGATACTCAGAAAAAAGAACTGACTGAAGCTGTTTCAAATAATTCTAATTCTACGATAGAGTCAGCAAAAGCAATTTTAACGACGGCAGGAGATTTAAAAGAAAATTTAGGAAGTATAAACCAACCAATCTCTAATCTTTCTACTTTACAGACTAAAGCAAATCAACTTTTACCTATAGCGTCTAGTTCCTTGACATCTATGTCAAGTGGATTTACACAGTTGCAAAATGCTGTAGATAATCAGTTAGTTCCCGGAAGTCAATCAATTGAAAATGGAGTTAATGCGTATACTAAAGGATTGGATACTATTTCTTTAGGTGTAAATCAACTAAGTGAAAAGAATACAACTTTAACAACAAGTTTGGATCAATTGGTTTCTGGCTCAACCAAGTTGACAGAAAACTCTTCAAAATTGACAACTGGTTTGGATACTCTAGCTGGGAAAACACCAGAATTAGTAACAGGTATTGAAAAACTATCATCTGGTTCTAACCAATTAAATAGCAAGAGTCCGGAATTAATTGCAGGACTTGATAAAATACAGCTTGGTTCAAGTCAATTAACAGATAAATCAAGTCAATTGCTTTCAGCTAGCTCTCAGTTAGGAAATGGAGCAGCAAAAATTGCAGATGGTGCTGGAAAATTAGCTGAAGGTGGAGCAACTTTAACTGCTGGTATTGGAAGTTTACAAGTAGGAACTACTGACCTAGGACAAGGCTTAAGAAGTGCTAGCAATCAACTAAAATCAGCATCAACAGAGTCTAATAATGCAGAAATATTATCTGAGCCTTTGAGTCTTTCAAAAAAAGATAATGATCAAGTTCCTGTAAATGGGATTGCTATGGCTCCTTATATGATATCAGTCGCTCTCTTTGTCGCTGCATTATCAACAAATATGATTTTTGCTAAATTACCTTCAGGTCGTCATCCTGAAACTCGCTGGGCTTGGTTCAAATCTCGCTTTGAGATAAATGGAGTTATCGCTGTGTTAGCAGCTGTGTTAGTATTTGGTGGAGTTCATCTTATTGGTCTAACAGCAAATCATGAAATGAGAACTTTATTCTTAATTATTATCGCAAGCTTAACATTTATGTCTATGGTAACTGCATTAACAACATGGAATAGTCGTTTGGGTGCTTTCTTCTCTCTAATATTGCTATTATTACAATTAGCTTCGAGTGCAGGAACATATCCACTTGCTTTGACAAATGATTTCTTTAAAGCTGTTAATCCTTGGTTACCAATGAGTTATTCAGTTTCAGGATTGAGACAAACCATTTCTATGACAGGAAATATTCATCATCAGGTAATTTTCCTTCTCGTAACTTTGGTTTTATTCATAGGATTAGGCATGTTAGCTTATCAACCTAAAAAAATGGATGAAGATTAAAAAAGTTTCACGTGAAACAATGAATATTTTAAAAGAAAACAATTTGACAGAACTGTAAATGAACAAATTACAAGTAACTAATTTTAAAAAAAAACTCAGTTGGTTAATCCAACTGAGTTTTTTAAAGTTATACTTAATCTTTCCAAAGTTCTTTTACTTTTGCTTGCACTTCAGCATTTTCTAAGAATTCATCATAGGTTTCATCAATACGATCGATGACACCGTTTTTAGATAAGACAATGATATGGTTAGCCAAAGTTTGAATAAACTCATGGTCGTGACTGGCAAAGATGATAGATTCTTTGAAGTTTTTCAATCCATCGTTCAAGCTTGAAATAGATTCCAAATCCAAGTGATTTGTAGGATCGTCAAGTACAAGAACGTTTGATTTCAAAAGCATGAGTTTTGAAAGCATCACGCGCACCTTTTCTCCCCCTGACAAGACGTTTACAGGCTTGTTAACCTCGTCTCCAGAAAAGAGCATGCGTCCGAGGAATCCACGAAGGAAGGTATTGTCATCTTCTTCTTTACTTGCGAATTGACGGAGCCAGTCAAGGATAGATTCACTGCCAGCAAAATCAGCTGAATTGTCTTTTGGCAAATAAGAGCGACTAGTTGTAACTCCCCACTTGACAGTTCCTTCATAGTCAATTTCACCCATAATGGCACGAATCAAGGCAGTTGTTTGGATGTCGTTTTGTCCGATAAGAGCTGTCTTGTCACCTGGACGCAAGATGAAGCTGATGTTGTCAAGAATAGTTTCACCGTCAATCTTTACAGATAGATTTTCTACTGTCAAGAGGTCGTTCCCAATTTCACGTTCAGCTTTAAAGCTGATGAATGGGTATTTACGACTAGAAGGGACAATTTCCTCTAGCTCAATCTTATCAAGCATTTTTTTACGTGAAGTTGCTTGTCTTGATTTAGAAGCATTGGCAGAGAAACGAGCAACGAATTCTTGAAGTTGTTTGATTTTTTCTTCTGCTTTAGCATTACGGTCTGCTAGCAATTTAGCAGCAAGCTCAGAAGACTCCTTCCAGAAGTCGTAGTTTCCGACATAGAGTTTGATTTTTCCAAAGTCAAGGTCAGCCATGTGTGTACATACTTTGTTCAAGAAGTGACGGTCGTGGGATACGACAATAACTGTGTTATCAAAGTCAATTAAGAAATCTTCTAACCAAGTAATAGATTGAATATCAAGACCGTTGGTCGGCTCGTCCAAAAGAAGGACGTCTGGTTTACCAAAGAGAGCTTTTGCTAGGAGGACTTTCACTTTGTCCCCGTTTGCAAGTTCGCTCATATTTTGGTAATGAAGATCCTCTGGGATATTCAAATTTTGTAAAAGTTGTGAAGCTTCACTCTCAGCTTCCCAACCACCTAGTTCAGCAAATTCTCCTTCAAGTTCAGCAGCACGAACACCATCTTCGTCTGAAAAATCTTCCTTCATATAAATGGCGTCTTTTTCTTTCATGATGTTGTAAAGTTTTTCATTTCCCATGATGACAACATCAATAACACGTTCGTCCTCATAGTCAAAATGATTTTGACGAAGAACTGAAAGACGTTCGTCTGGTCCTAGAGAGACATGACCAGTTGTTGGTTCAATATCACCAGCTAAAATTTTCAAAAAGGTTGATTTTCCGGCACCATTAGCACCAATCAAACCATAGGTGTTTCCTTCTGTAAATTTAATGTTGACATCATCAAAAAGTTTGCGATCACTAAAACGTAGTGAAACATCAGATACTGTTAGCAATGTTTTTCTCCTATTATATGTAATACTCTAATTCTACTAGAAAATTAGTAAATATTCAAATTTTTATTTGTCAATTTTTTGTAAAGTAAGTTGACAGTTTCTTTACGGATATATGGCTAGAAAACTATTGTTTGATTGAAAAAATTATCTGTCTTTTTATCAAAAAAATGCTATAATTGAAAGGACCATATCAAAGGAGAATATTATGAGTAAACCCATTATTTTAACAGGAGATCGTCCAACGGGGAAATTACATATTGGGCACTACGTTGGTAGCTTGAAAAATCGTGTCTTACTACAAGAAGAAAATAAATATGACATGTTTGTTTTTTTAGCTGACCAGCAAGCACTAACAGACCATGCAAAAGATCCACAAACTATTGTAGAGTCTATTGGGAATGTTGCCTTGGACTATCTTGCAGTGGGATTAGATCCTAATAAAGCAACGATTTTCATTCAAAGTCAGATTCCAGAATTGGCAGAGCTGTCTATGTACTATATGAACCTAGTTTCATTAGCTCGTTTGGAACGAAATCCAACCGTAAAGACTGAAATTGCTCAAAAAGGCTTTGGAGAAAGTATTCCAACTGGATTTTTAGTTTATCCAATCTCGCAAGCAGCAGATATTACAGCATTTAAGGCGAACTTAGTTCCAGTAGGGAATGATCAAAAGCCGATGATTGAACAAACACGTGAAATTGTGCGTTCTTTCAACCATGCCTATAACTGTGATGTTTTAGTAGAACCAGAAGGAATTTATCCTGAGCATGAAGGAGCAGGACGTTTACCAGGACTTGATGGCAATGCGAAAATGTCGAAATCACTCAATAATGGTATTTACCTAGCTGATGATGCGGATACTTTGCGTAAAAAAGTAATGAGTATGTATACAGATCCAGACCATATTCGTGTTGAGGATCCAGGTAAGATTGAAGGAAATATGGTTTTCCATTACTTGGATGTATTCGGTCGACCAGAGGATGCTCAAGAAATTGCTGAAATGAAGGAACATTATCAACGTGGAGGTCTTGGTGATGTTAAGACCAAACGCTACCTACTTGAAATCCTAGAACGTGAACTTGGTCCAATCCGTGAACGTCGCCTAGAATATGCTAAAGATATGGGTGAGGTTTATAATATGCTTCAAAAAGGTAGTGAAAAAGCTCGAGAAGTTGCTGGTCAAACCTTATCGGAAGTTAAATCAGCAATGGGGTTAAATTACTTTCATTAATGGATAAAATATGAACTATAAAACTATTTCTTCTTTAAAATAAGAGGGATAGTTTTTTATTTATTCTCTTATAAATTTAATTGACAAATTTTCATAGAATGGTATGATAGATACAATACAAAAAGCGTTTAGCTCAATAAAGAAAGAAAAGAGGAAACTTCAATGTCTAATTGGGACACTAAATTTTTGAAAAAAGGTTTTACCTTTGATGATGTATTGCTAATTCCAGCAGAGAGTCATGTGTTGCCTAATGATGCGGATTTAACAACAAAATTGGCAGATAATTTGACTTTAAATATCCCAATTATTACAGCTGCAATGGACACTGTAACAGAAAGCCAAATGGCCATTGCAATCGCGCGTGCAGGTGGACTTGGAGTTATCCATAAAAATATGTCTATCGAACAACAGGCAGATGAAGTTCGAAAGGTAAAACGTTCTGAAAATGGTGTTATCATTGATCCATTCTTCTTGACTCCGGAACATACCATCGCTGAAGCAGATGAACTCATGGGCCGTTACCGTATCAGTGGTGTCCCAGTGGTTGAAACTCTTGAAAACCGTAAGTTAATTGGTATTTTGACCAACCGAGATCTGCGTTTCATTTCTGACTACAATCAACCAATTTCAAAACACATGACTAGTGAAAACCTAGTTACTGCTCCGGTTGGTACAGACTTAAAAACTGCAGAGAGTATTCTTCAAGAACACCGTATTGAGAAATTACCTCTAGTTGATGAGGAAGGACGTCTATCTGGTTTAATCACCATTAAAGATATTGAAAAAGTAATCGAATTTCCAAATGCTGCAAAAGATGAATTCGGTCGTCTTCTAGTCGCTGGTGCGGTAGGTGTCACTTCTGATACATTTGAACGTGCTGAAGCCCTCTTTGAAGCAGGGGCGGATGCCATTGTCATCGATACTGCCCATGGTCACTCAGCAGGGGTTCTTCGTAAAATTGCTGAAATCCGTGCGCATTTCCCAGACCGTACACTGATTGCTGGGAATATCGCTACTGCTGAAGGTGCGCGTGCCCTTTATGATGCAGGTGTTGACGTTGTTAAAGTCGGTATTGGACCAGGTTCAATCTGTACTACTCGTGTTATCGCTGGTGTGGGAGTTCCTCAAGTTACAGCTATTTATGACGCTGCAGCAGTGGCGCGTGAATATGGTAAAACAATTATCGCTGATGGTGGAATCAAGTATTCTGGAGATATTGTTAAAGCCCTTGCTGCTGGTGGAAATGCAGTAATGCTTGGATCAATGTTTGCAGGAACAGATGAAGCTCCAGGTGAAACTGAAATCTTCCAAGGACGTAAGTTCAAGACATACCGCGGTATGGGCTCAATTGCTGCTATGAAGAAAGGTTCAAGCGACCGTTACTTCCAAGGTTCTGTCAATGAAGCAAACAAACTGGTTCCAGAAGGAATCGAAGGTCGTGTTGCTTATAAAGGTGCAGCAGCCGATATCGTCTTCCAAATGATTGGTGGTATTCGTTCTGGTATGGGTTACTGTGGTGCTGCTAACCTAAAAGAATTACATGACAATGCTCAGTTTATCGAAATGTCAGGTGCTGGTCTAAAAGAAAGCCATCCACACGATGTGCAAATCACTAATGAAGCACCAAACTATTCAATGTAATAAAAAAATCTCCTGTTAAACAGGAGATTTTTTATTTTACATAGATGTAAACTTTAATTTACAGTCAATTGACCATTATCTACTGTAAAGACGCTCAAGTTATCAGGCAAGTTTTGAAGATGGTCTAAACTAGTAGTTGTAATAAAAGTTTGGATGTTATGAGAAATAGTTTCCAATAATTTAAGTTGACGAGTATTGTCAAGTTCACTCATGACATCGTCAAGCAAAAGAACGGGAGATTCTTTGGTAATGCTCTCCATCAATTCGATCTCAGCAAGTTTTATAGAAAGTACCAAGCTACGATGTTGCCCTTGACTTCCGAAACTTGCTTCCATTCCATTAATCATGAAAATCATATCATCTCGATGAGGACCAACTCCAGTATTCTTTTTAAATAAATCTCTGGATCTACTTTTTTGAAGTGCTATATGGAAAGATTCAGCCAAATGTTCCTTGTCAATAAAGTTTACAGAAGGTTGATAAATGATTGACAATTCTTCTAACTGATCTGAGATGTCAAAATGTTTTTTCTTGCCAAAGAGTTCCATTTTCTGGATAAAGTCAGCTCGATGAATCATTACACGACATCCATACTCTATTAGTTGGTCATCAAGAACAGATAGGAAAGTCTCGTCTATGTTTTGTGTAGATTTGAGATAGGTATTTCTCTGTTTAAGGACGTGGTTATAACTTGACAGGTCTGACAAGTAAATTGGTTTAATTTGCCCTAATTCTATGTCAATAAACTTACGACGAATGGCCGGAGCACCTTTGACAAGTTGTAAATCTTCTGGAGCAAATAAGACAACATTCATATGACCAATATAATCTGATAGGCGAGCTTGCTTTAAGTGATTCACTTTAGTAATTCGCCCTTTTTGAGTTAGGTCAATTTCAAGTGGAATGCTTGTTGTTTTCTTTTTCAAGATTCCAGAAACTTGCAGTTGTTCTTGTTCAAATTGAATTAAATTTTTATCAGTCTTTGTTCGATGACTTCTCGTTAAGGCTAAAAAGTAAATACTTTCAAGAAGATTGGTTTTTCCTTGAGCGTTTCGGCCAACAAATACGTTTAATTTTGGATTAAAATTAACTTCGACATCTCGATAGTTACGAAATTGTTTAATGGATAGATTTTTCAGCCACATATTTATCTACCTGGGAAACGTGGTGCAGGTTTTGCTTTTGTTGACTGGTTCTTTTTCGCTGGCTTCTTTTGTATCTTTTTATTCATTTCCTTGACAAGCTTAGCTACACGTTCTTTCTCAAGTTTTTCTAGACGAAACTCCTCTAGTTCTTCTGATGTTGGTTTAACTAGAATAATTTGAGTTTTTAAATCAGGGATTTCAATAGAATCTCCGATTCTAATTTTTTTGCCGCGACGATTTTCTAATTCCCCATTAAAATATACAAGATGGTCAGCTAAAAATGATTTAATAGCGCCACCACTTTGGATGATTCCAAGATCTTTTAAAAGAGCTTGGAGCGTAATAAATTCTTCAAATAATTTGTATTCCATAGTTCACCTCAATCTTTGGTATTATACCATATTTTACTTAAAATAGTGGAAGGAAAACCTAAGATATGAAAACGATTTTAATTTCAAAAGCGTCAAAGAGAACAGGAAAAATTTTCGTTTTCATGGTATAATAGAACTCTATGTAAAAGGAGGTAAAAGATGGAGTTATTCCCTGGAATTGCAGTGCATTTTATCTATTCTAAAAAGTTTAAGACAAATAAAATAACCATGCGTTTCACAGCTCCATTATCTCTGGATTTAATCTCTGGTCGCATGCTAAGTGCCAGTATGCTTGAAACTGCTAATAAAGGTTATCCAACTGCCCAGGTTCTTAGAAAACATCTGGCAGCATTGTATGGAGCAGATTTGTCAACTCATGCTTATAGAAGGGGGCAAAGTCACTTAGTAGACGTGAGTTTGACTTATGTTCGAGATGAATTTTTAAGTAAGAAAAACGTATTAACTGCTCAGATTTTAGAATTATTGTATCAAGTCATATTTAATCCATTGTCAGATGAAGATGAATTTGAGAACAATGCCTTTGAAATTGAAAAAAAACAATTGTTGGCGAGACTAGAATCAGAATTAGAGGATCCTTTCTTCTTTGCCCATAAAGAATTGGATCAGTTGTTTTTCCAAGAAGAATCAATGCAGTTAGTTCCTAAAGATTTAATTGCCAGAATTTCCGAAGAGACTTCTAAATCTTGCTATTCAAGTTTTCAAAAAATGCTGAAAGAAGATAGGATTGATTTATTCTTTTTAGGAGACTTTAATGAAATTGAAGTTCTAGAAAGCCTGAAGAAATATAAGTTGACAGGTCGTAAAGAAACTGTAAACATTCAATATCGACAAGAGTATTCAAATGTTCTTAGAGAAGGAATTATCAGGAGAAACCTAGGTCAGTCCATTTTAGAGATGGGTTACCATAGCACGATTGGTTATGAGGATGATCAAAAAATGGCTTTACTTCTTTTAAATGGTCTACTTGGGGCTTTCCCACATTCTAAACTGTTTACTCAAGTAAGGGAAAAGGAAGGCTTGGCTTATACAGTATCTAGTCATTTAGATCTTTTTAGTGGTTTTTTGCGACTCTTTGCTGGTATTAACCATCAAGACCGAAATCGAGTACGGAAACTGATGAATGATCAATTATTCGATATCAAAAATGGTCGATTTACAGATGCTGAAATCAATCAGACTAAGGAAATGATTCGCAGAAATATGTTGCTAAGTCAAGATAACCAAGACTCGATTATAGATAGAGAATACTTAACTATCTTTTTTGGTAAGTCAGTTTTAGACCTAGAGACTTTGATAGAAAAACTAGAACAAGTTGACAAGGATGCGATTTGTAAAGCTGCATCTAGTCTAAAATTGCAGGCAATCTATTTTATGGAAGGAGCAGAATGACTAGAGTTACTTTTCAAGAGAAATACTATCCTGCTGTAAAGGAAACTCTTTATCAAGCAACATTAAAAAACGGCTTGACAGTTTCTTTACTTCCTAAAAATGATTTTAACGAAGTTTATGGTGTGGTAACTGTTCAAGTTGGTTCGGTTGACACCGAGTTTACAGATAGAGATGGGAAAAAGAAAAAATATCCTAATGGAATTGCTCATTTTTTAGAACATAAACTTTTTGAAAGAGAAAACTCCGAAGATATCATGGCTGCTTTTACAGAACTAGGAGCAGAAAGTAATGCCTTTACAAGCTTTACAAATACTAGCTATCTATTTTCAACATCTGATCATGTTATAGAGTGTTTGGATTTGCTTGAAGAACTCGTTACAAGTTTTCATATTACCAAAGAGTCAGTTGAGCGTGAAAAGGATATCATCCAGCAAGAACGTGAAATGTATCAGGATGATCCAGATTCTTGCTTGTTCTTTAAAACTCTTGCAAATCTTTATCCAGAAAGTCCTTTAGCTTCGGATATTGTTGGTACTGAACATTCGATAGAAGATATTCGTTTAGAGGATTTACGAGATAATTTTGATGAGTTTTACACACCTGTCAACAGCCATGTTTTTCTCGTTGGGAACTTTGATTTAGGATTAATACAGAGTTATTTCTCTAATGGACATACTGGAAATCAGATAACTAAAACTGCTAGAGAAAAAATAGCTTTACACCTTGTAAAGAAGGTAGAGAGTATTCGTATGGATGTTGCTTCTCCTAAATTAGCTATTGGAGTTCGAACAAATGCTGAGATGGAGAGTAAAGACTGCTATCGATACGGTGTTTTGTTGAAGGCCTTGTTTTCGATGATGTTTGGATGGACCTCAAAAAGATTTCAAAGTTTGTATGAAACTGGGAAACTAGATTCTTCATTATCTATGGAGGTTGAAATCAATCATCGTTTTAATTTTTTGATGCTGACAATGGATACAAAAGAACCTGTTGCCATTTCACACCAATTTCGAAAGGCAATAAAAAATTTTGTAACTGATCCGGATGTGTCAGAGGAGCATCTTGATTTAATAAAAAGTGAAATTTATGGAGAGTTTATCCATAATCTGAATTCTTTAGAATTTATTGCGACTCAATATCAGTCGCACGTTGATGAATCAACCTTGTTTGATTTGCCAAAGATTATACAGGAAATGACCTTAGAAGATGTTCTTGAGGTAGGTCATCATTTTATTGATAATAGTGAAATGGTTGAGTTTACGATTTTTCCGCTATAATAATTGAAAAAAATGAGACTAGAAAGAAGGAATGATAAGTATGAGGAAAAAAACAATCGGTGAAGTTTTACGTTTAGCAAGAGTAAACCAGGGGTTGAGTTTAGAGGAGTTGCAGCGCAAGACAGATATTCAACTGGATATGCTAGAAGCTTTAGAGTCAGATGATTTTGATAAATTACCTAGTCCCTTTTATGTTCGCTCTTTTTTGAGAAAGTATGCTTGGGCAGTTGAATTGGATGAAAGTATAGTTTTAGATGCTTATGATTCAGGTAGTATGATTACCTATGAAGAAGTTGATGTTGATGAGATAGAACTATCAGGTCGTAGACGTTCTAATCGAAAGAAACGTTCCCTGCTTCCACTTTTTTACTTCGTCTTATTCTCCTTATCAATTTTAGTATTCGTAACCTATTATGTTTGGAATTATATTCAAACACAACCAACAGAAACAACTTCAGCTAACTATAATGTTGTAACTACTACTACAAATGCAACAACTAGTGAAATAACAACTAGCAACCAAACCACTAGTCCATCAAGTTCGAGTGAAGCATCAACTGTGACTGTTTCAGGTCAGGGAGATGTGATATCAGTAGAGTATAAAACTTCTAAAGATACTGCTGAACTTCAATTATCTGTGACGGATGCAACAAGTTGGATAAGTGTATCAGATACGGATCTAGCTGGAGGAACTACTCTCGAGCCAAATAACAAAACAGCTAAAACAACAATTTATAAAGGCTCTCCGGTAACAATCACATTAGGCGTTGTAAAAGGCGTTAAAATTAAAATTGATAATCAAGAAATTGACACTGCGAAATTAACCGGTCAAACTGGTTGGATTAGACTAACAGTGAGTTCAAACTAAGGAAGGATAATATGAAAAAAGAAAATATTCCTAACATACTTACGCTTGGTAGAATTTTATTTATTCCGATTTTTGTTCTCCTTCTATCATTTGGCCCATCTCCTGTGTTACATAAAATAGCAGCAATTATTTTTGCTATCGCCAGTATCACGGATTATCTAGATGGTTATTTGGCTAGAAAATGGCAAGTCGTTAGCAATTTCGGGAAATTTGCGGATCCAATGGCTGATAAGCTATTGGTAATGTCAGCCTTTATCATGCTAGTTGGCCTCGATATGGCTCCTGCTTGGGTGGTGGCTGTTATCATTTGTCGTGAACTTGCAGTTACTGGTTTGCGCTTGCTTTTAGTTGAAACCGGAGGTACTGTTTTAGCTGCAGCAATGCCAGGAAAAATCAAGACATTTAGCCAGATGTTCGCGATTATCTTCTTGTTATTCCATTGGAATTTACTCGGTCAGATAACTCTTTATATTGCCTTGTTCTTCACAGTTTATTCTGGTTATGATTACTTCAAGGGAAGCGCATATTTATTTAAAGGAACCTTTCGCTAGATATGGAATCGATTATTGAAATTAAGGATCTGTCATTTCGATACCAGGCAGATCAAGAACATTATGATGTTCATAACATTTCGTTTCACGTGAAACGTGGAGAATGGTTGTCAATCGTTGGTCACAACGGGAGTGGGAAATCAACGACAGTTCGCTTGATTGATGGCTTACTCGAGGCTGAATCTGGAGAAATTTGGATAGATGGTGATTGCCTAACACCAGAAAATGTCTGGGAGAAAAGACGTAAGATTGGTATGGTATTTCAAAATCCCGATAATCAGTTCGTAGGAGCAACTGTTGAAGATGACGTTGCTTTTGGCTTAGAAAACCAAGGGATTCCAGTTGAAGAGATGAAGAAACGAGTCTCTGAAGCTTTGTCATTAGTTGGGATGGCGGAATTTACAAAAAAAGAACCAGCTCGCTTGTCTGGAGGTCAGAAACAGAGAGTGGCAATTGCAGGAGTAGTAGCTCTGCGACCAGATATTTTAATCTTGGATGAGGCTACAAGTATGTTGGACCCAGAAGGACGACTAGAGTTGATTAAGATAGTTCAGAAGATTCGCCAAGACCACCAGATGACAGTTATCTCTATTACGCATGATTTAGATGAGGTTGCTATGAGTGACCGTGTTTTGGTAATGAAAAAAGGAGAAGTTGAGTCAACAAGTACTCCTAGAGAATTATTTTCTAGATCAGATCTAGATCAAATCGGCTTAGACCAACCCTTTGTCAACCAATTAAAAGAATCGCTACGTACCAGTGGTCTGGACTTGCCAGAGTTCTATCTCACAGAGGAGGAACTTGAGGAGGCTTTATGGGAATTATTCTAGACAATGTGAGTTATACGTATCAGGAAGGAACACCCTTTGCCTCAGCTGCCTTGTCCGATGTTAGTTTGTCAATAGAGGATGGATCTTATACAGCAATTATTGGGCATACAGGAAGTGGGAAATCTACAATTCTACAACTTTTGAATGGTTTGTTGGTTCCCACAAAGGGAAGTGTTCGTGTCTTTGATACATTAATTACATCAACATCAGTCAATAAGCAAATTCGTCAAATCCGCAAACAAGTAGGATTGGTTTTTCAGTTTGCTGAAAATCAAATTTTTGAGGAAACAGTCTTAAAAGATGTGGCTTTTGGTCCTCAAAATTTTGGAGTTTCTGTAGAAGATGCCGAGGCTATTGCACGTGAAAAATTAGCTTTAGTGGGAATTGACGAGTCACTTTTTGAACGTAGTCCATTTGAACTCTCAGGAGGACAAATGAGAAGGGTTGCTATTGCTGGGATTTTAGCAATGGAGCCTAGTATCTTAGTTTTAGATGAACCTACAGCAGGACTAGATCCAATTGGACGAAAAGAGTTGATGACCTTATTTAAAAAGCTTCATCAGGATGGTATCACGATTGTTTTGGTGACTCACCTTATGGATGATGTAGCAGAATTTGCTGACCAAGTTTACGTAATGGAAAAAGGAAAGTTAGTCAAGAGTGGGAAGCCAAGTCTTGTTTTTCAAAATGTCGAATTTATGGAAAAAATCCAATTAGGTGTTCCAAAAATCACAAGATTTGCTCAAAGATTAGCTGACAGAGGACTTTCTTTCAAACAATTGCCGATAACGATAGAGGAGTTTAAGGAGTTCATCAATGGATAACATGATTTTAGGTCGTTACATACCAGGAAATTCGATTGTTCATCGTTTGGATCCTCGTAGTAAGTTAGTGGCGATGATTTTATTAATTTTGATTGTTTTTTGGGCCAATAATCCAATAACAAATTTGATCCTTTTCGTTGCAACTGGCATTTTTGTAGCCTTATCAGAAGTTCCCTTATCTTTTTTCATAAAAGGTTTGCGGTCTATGTTTTTTCTGATTGCTTTTACAACACTTTTTCAACTTTTCTTTATTTCTGGTGGTCAAGTCCTATTCGAGATGGGGTTTATAAAAATCACGAGTCATGGTATTGAGCAGGCTGGAATCATTTTTTGTCGCTTTGTTTTGATTATCTTTTTCTCAACCTTGCTTACTCTGACAACCATGCCATTGAGCTTAGCGACAGCGGTTGAATCCTTGCTTGGGCCTTTAAAAAAGCTGAAGGTTCCTGTGCATGAAATAGGTCTCATGTTGTCTATGAGCTTACGTTTTGTACCAACATTGATGGATGATACTATTCGCATTATGAATGCTCAAAAGGCGCGTGGTGTTGATTTTGGAGAAGGGAATGTAATCCAAAAAGTCAAGGCTATGATACCTATTTTGATACCTTTGTTCGCTACCAGTTTGAAAAGAGCGGATTCTCTTGCTACAGCTATGGAAGCTAGAGGGTATCAAGGCGGAAATGGACGTAGTCAGTATCGACAGTTGAAATGGATGAATAAAGATAGTGTAGCTCTATTACTTATTTGTGTCTTGGGCGGTATTCTATTTTTGTTAAAATCCTAGAGTGAAGTATAGAATGAGATAGGGTAGAGGTATGAACCGTTTTAAAAAATCAAAATATATCATTGTTCTATTTGTCGTTGTATTAGTGGTTTCAGTTTTTTTAGTGATGACGAAATCAAGTGCGGTTGTGACAAAAGTTGGAGATGGCATTTCTCTGATAGATAGAATTGTTCAAAAACCATTCCAATGGTTAGAATCTACAAAGTCTGATTTAGGAAATTTGACGAGAGCTTACAATGAGAATGAAACTCTTAAAAAAGAACTCTATCAAATGGAAAAAGAAACGAATGAAGCAGACAGTCTGAAGGAAGAAAATGAGCAATTACGTCAGTTATTAGATATGAAGTCCAAATTAAATGTGACCAAGTTAATTGCTGCGGATGTCATCATGAGAACTCCATCAACCTGGAAACAAGAATTAACAGTTAACGTTGGTTCTCAACAAGGAGCAACGACAAACATGCTTGTTGTTGCTGGTGGAGGATTGGTTGGAAGTGTTGAAAAAGTAGAAGACAACTCAACTGTGGTCAATTTATTGACAAACGCTGAGAATACAGAGAAGATTTCCGTTAAAATCCAGCACGGTTCTAGTAGCATTTATGGTATTATTATCGGTTATGATAAGGAAAAAGAACTTTTGAAAATCAGCCAGCTCAATAGCAATGGCGACATTAGCCAAGGCGACAAAGTGGTAACTGGAGGTTTGGGAAATTTTAATGCTACAGATATCCCTGTAGGAGAAGTCGTATCAGTGACACATAGTACGGACTATCTAACAAGAGAAGTTATGGTCAAAATGCATGCTGATCCAATGAATCTTAAAGTCGTAGAGTTAGTGGGGAATCTATCATGAGACTTTTTAAGCAAATAGGTATGTTTTTGCTCTTGCCCGTAATCATTTTAATAGATAGCCACTTAGGACAATTTGTAAATAGCTTTTTCCCACATTTTCAAATTGTAAGCCACTTCATCTTCATCTTCTTATTATTCGAGACAATCGAAGTATCAGAATATCTGTTTTTGGCCTATTGCTTGGTTCTAGGACTTATATACGATATCTATTTCTTCCATCTGATAGGGATAGCCAGTCTTCTTTTTGTGATTATTGGAGCAATCGTATATAAAAGCAACTCAGTTATTTTGTCAAATAGATGGACAAGATTATTAGCTATTTTAATGATGACTTTTACATTTGAATTTGGAAGTTTTATCCTAGCGCAGGTGGTAGGAATGACTGCAGAAAATCTACCTGTTTTTATAGTTTATAGTCTGGGTCCTACTATGATGTTGAATTTTATATGGATGTTAGTTTTCCAATATATTTTTGAAAAAATATATCTATAAGAAAGAAACAAAACTGTAATAAAGGCGTAATATTTATTAGGCCTTTTTTTGATATACTAGTATTGTCTTTTTAAAGAAGGAGCATTTACACTATGAAGAAAAAAATTCTAGCATCACTCTTATTAAGTACAGTATTAGTTTCACAAGGAGCTGTGCTTTCAAGTGTCCGAGCCAATACAACAAATGAAAAAATTGCTGCTCAAGATAGCAAAATTAGTGAATTGACAACACAACAAAAGGAAGCTCAAAAACAAGTTGATGAGATTCAAACTAAAGTAACAGCTATTCAAACGGAACAAGAAAAGTTGCAAGCTGAGAATGAAAAACTTCAAGAAGAGTCTAAAAAACTTGAAGGTGAAATCACAGAGCTTTCAAAAAACATCGTAGCTCGTAATGAATCGCTTGAAAACCAAGCTCGTAGTGCACAAACTAACGGAACTGCTACAAGCTACATTAATACAATTATTAACTCTAACTCAATCACAGAAGCTATTTCTCGTGTAGCAGCTATGAGTGAAATTGTCTCAGCAAACAATAAAATGTTGCAACAACAAAAAGAAGATAAAAAAGCCATCTCTGAAAAACAAGTTGCAAACAATGATGCAATCAACACAGTTATTGCCAACCAACAAACACTTGCTGATGACGCTCAAGCCTTGACAACAAAACAGGCAGAATTGAAAGCCGCTGAGTTGAATCTTGCAGCAGAAAAAGCTACCGCAGAAAGTGAAAAAGCTACTTTGTTAGAGCAAAAAGCAGCAGCTGAAGCAGAAGCTAAGGCTGCAGCTGAAGCAGAAGCAGCATACAAAGCGAAACAAGCAAGTCAACAACAAACAGTTGCTGCTTCAGCAAATACAACCTTTGCAGCACAAGTACAAGCAACTTCAAGCTCATCATCAGACGATGATTCAAGCTACACACCTGCAGTAACTACTGTAAGTCAGCGCCCAACCTATAGTTCAAATGCATCAAGTTATCCTGTAGGTCAATGTACATGGGGTGCAAAAACTTTAGCACCATGGGCTGGTGATTACTGGGGAAATGGTGGCCAATGGGCTGCAAGTGCAGCGGCTGCAGGTTTCCGTACGGGTTCTACACCACAAGTTGGTGCAATTGCTTCATGGGATGATGGGGGATACGGTCACGTAGCAGTTGTTACGGCTGTTGAATCATCAACTCGTATTCAAGTTTCTGAATGTAACTATGATGGTAGTGGAACTCAACCAATTGGAAATTATCGTGGATGGTTTAATCCGACAGCATCAAGAGGTACTGTAAGATACATTTATCCAAACTAATATACTGATTATTACTAAATTTAGGGTGAGGTTTTATAAATCTCACCCTTTGTATAGTGCTGAAAAATAAATTTCATTATATAATTACTTGAACTTATTTTATATTCTTTTCTTATAATTATTTAGTTAAAGTTAGATGAAATTTAGAGATTTAGTACGAGTGTAGCACGTTAATAAAAAAGGTTTCTAAAGGGAGTCGGTGTTGGAGTTATGTTTACATATAAAATAAATGTTGATGTCAAAGAGTGGGATTTGTTTTTAGAAAATCATCCTCAAGGAAATTTATTGCAGAGTAGTGATTGGGCCAAGATAAAGGATACTTGGGGGAATGAGAGAGTTGGATTTTATAAAGAAAATCAACTAGTTGGAGTAGCGAATATCTTAATTCAGCCGCTACCATTAGGACTTTCTATGTTCTATATTCCACGAGGTCCAGTAATTGACTATGAAGATAAAGAACTTCTGAAATTTGTACTTTTAACGTTGAAAAAACTTGCTAAAAAAAGCCATGCAATAATGGTTAAATTTGATCCAAGTTTGTTTATCAGTCGAAGTCTTATCGACCAAGAAATTATTCAAAATTCTAAAACTTTTGAAATTATTGAGGAATTGCAAAAAAACAAAGTTCATTGGACTGGTTTGACAAAGGATATGGCAGAAAATATACAACCACGTTTTCAAGCTAATATTCATAAAGAAAACTTCTCTCTGGATCAACTATCCAAGTCTACTAGACAGGCAATCCGAACTGCAAGAAATAAAGGATTGAAAGTAAAATTCGGTGGACTCGACTTATTAGATGAATTTTCATTTTTAATGAAGAAAACAGAGTCTCGCAAGAACATTAGTTTACGAGGCAAAGATTATTATCAGAAGTTACTGAATACTTATCCTGATCACTCCTTTATCACACTGAGCTATTTAGATTTACCTAATAGACTGAAAGAAGTTGAGAATCAACTCGAAAAGAATCTAAAAACAGCGCAGAAGTTTACAGATAAAACGAAAGAAGGCAAAGTAAAAGAGAATCAGCAAGAGAGAAAACGATTAGAAGAAGAAATTTCTTTTCTTAAGAGCCATATTGATGGAGGGGACAGTGTCGTTCCATTGTCTGGAACTTTGACCATCGAATTTGGGAAAACATCTGAAAACTTATATGCTGGAATGAATGAAGAGTTTAGACACTATCAACCTGCTATACCTACATGGTTTGAGACAGCTCAACATTCATTTGAACGTGGGGCAGAGACTCATAATATGGGTGGAATTGAAAACAACTTAGAAGGCGGGTTATTTAATTTTAAATCTAAGTTTAATCCCACTATTGAGGAATTTGCTGGTGAGTTTAACTATCCAACTAGTTCATTATATTTCTTGTTTAATCTAGCTTATAAGATTCGTAAGAAACTTCGAAGTAGATAGCATAAACACCACTACATTAAATTTTAAAAAATTAGCAATTAGAACATCTCAGCAGTGTATGTTGAGATGTTTTAAATTTAGAGCTTTTAACTAGTAATTTAATAAGGAGAAAATAACAAAATTACTTGAAATAAAGCTCTAATTATGATAAAATGAAACTTGTCGTGTGAACGATAATACTCATTCTTGATGAATTGTGAAACTGTTGCCCTTGGGTTGTTTTGCAAGCTGAAATCAAGAAGAGGAAAAAACAAAAAAGGAGAAATACTCATGGCAGTAATTTCAATGAAACAACTTCTTGAGGCTGGTGTACACTTTGGTCACCAAACTCGTCGCTGGAACCCTAAGATGGCTAAGTACATCTTCACTGAACGTAACGGAATCCACGTTATCGACTTGCAACAAACTGTAAAATACGCTGACCAAGCATACGACTTTATGCGTGATGCAGCAGCTAACGACGCAGTTGTATTGTTCGTTGGTACTAAGAAACAAGCTGCTGACGCTGTTAAAGAAGAAGCAGAGCGTTCTGGTCAATACTTCATCAACCACCGTTGGTTGGGTGGAACTCTTACTAACTGGGGAACAATCCAAAAACGTATCGCTCGTTTGAAAGAAATCAAACGCATGGAAGAAGAAGGAATCTTCGATGTTCTTCCTAAGAAAGAAGTTGCACTTCTTAACAAACAACGTGCACGTCTTGAAAAATTCTTGGGTGGTATCGAAGACATGCCTCGCATCCCAGATGTAATGTACGTAGTTGACCCACATAAAGAGCAAATCGCTGTTAAAGAAGCTAAAAAATTGGGAATCCCAGTTGTAGCGATGGTTGACACAAACACTGATCCAGATGATATCGATGTAATCATCCCAGCTAACGATGACGCTATCCGCGCAGTTAAGTTGATCACAGCTAAATTGGCAGACGCTATCATCGAAGGTCGCCAAGGTGAAGATGCTGTAGTAGCAGTTGAAGCAGAATTTGCAGCTTCAGAAGCTCAAGCAGACTCAATCGAAGAAATCGTTGAAGTTGTTGAAGGCGACAACGCTTAATTCGTATAAATAGTAATTACCTAGGAGGGCGGGGCTTAGCCCGGCTCTCCTATTTTTAAAAAATATAGGAGAATCAAAATGGCAGAAATTACAGCTAAACTTGTTAAAGAGTTGCGTGAAAAATCTGGTGCTGGTGTTATGGACGCTAAGAAAGCATTGGTTGAAGTTGAAGGTGATATCGAAAAAGCGATTGAATTGCTTCGCGAAAAAGGTATGGCTAAGGCAGCTAAAAAAGCTGACCGTGTTGCTGCAGAAGGTTTGACAGGTGTATTTGTTAACGGTAACGTTGCAGCAGTAGTTGAAGTAAATGCTGAAACTGACTTCGTTGCGAAAAACGCTCAATTCGTTGAGTTGGTAAATGCTACAGCTAAAGTAATCGCTGAAGGTAAACCAGCTAACAACGAAGAAGCACTTGCTTTGACAATGCCTTCAGGTGAAACTCTTGAAGCTGCATATGTATCTGCAACAGCTACAATCGGTGAAAAAATCTCATTCCGTCGTTTTGCTTTGCTTGAAAAAACAGATGCACAACACTTCGGTGCGTACCAACACAACGGCGGACGTATCGGTGTTATCTCTGTAATCGAAGGTGGAGACGAAGCACTTGCTAAACAAATCTCAATGCATATTGCTGCGATGAAACCAACAGTTCTTTCATACAAAGAATTGGATGAGCAATTTGTTAAAGATGAGTTGGCTCAATTGAACCACGTTATTGACCAAGATAACGAAAGCCGTGCAATGGTTAACAAACCAGCTCTTCCACACTTGAAGTATGGATCAAAAGCACAATTGACTGATGAAGTTATCGCTCAAGCTGAAGCTGACATTAAAGCAGAGTTGGCTGCAGAAGGTAAACCAGAAAAAATCTGGGATAAAATCATTCCAGGAAAAATGGATCGCTTCATGCTTGACAACACTAAAGTCGACCAAGCATACACACTTCTTGCACAAGTCTACATCATGGATGACAGCAAGACAGTTGAAGCATACCTTGAATCAGTTAACGCTTCAGTAGTTGAGTTCGCTCGCTTTGAAGTTGGTGAAGGTATCGAGAAAGCTGCAAATGACTTTGAAGCTGAAGTTGCAGCTACAATGGCAGCAGCTTTGAATAACTAATAATAAAAAGAGGAAGCAGATTTGTGTACTGCCCCCAAAAAGTTAGACAATTAATTTACCCAAAGGATTTAGTTCTGTATTGTACAGGACTAAGTCCTTTTAGTTTTACCTTAATTCGTTTGTTGTTGTAGTAATCAATATAGTCTACAATAGCTTGTTCCAAGTGCTCAAGTGACTGAAACGTATTCTCATAACCATAAAACATTTCAGACTTAAGAATGCCAAAGAAAGATTCCATCATACCGTTATCTGGGCTATTTCCCTTACGTGACATAGATGGTTGGATTCCCTTATTCTTTAAAAAATGATGATAGAAATCGTGTTGGTATTGCCATCCTTGGTCACTATGGAGAATTGTATTTTCGTAATGGTTCTCTGTAAAGGCTTGTTCTAGCATAGCTTTCATTTGTACTAAGTTCGGTGAAGTAGAAAGATTGTAGGAGATAATTTCGCTGTTAAAGCCATCTAAAACTGGTGATAAATAAAGCTTTTGACTGCTTGCTGGAATGGTAAATTCTGTCACATCTGTGTAGCACTTTTGCATTGGTTTGGTTGCTTCAAATTGACGTTGAATAAGATTGTCTGCTTTCTTGCCAATCTCTCCTTGGTATGAAGAATACTTCCGTTTACGACGAATTCGAGCACTTAAACCAAGGACCTTCATTAGACGTTGCACCTTCTTATGATTCACTACAAAACCACGATTCCTCAATTCAAGAGTCATTCGACGATAGCCGTAATTCCCTTTATGCTCAGTAAAAATAGCTTGAATTTCAACTTTAACATCATAATCTTTATCGTTTTGATCGAGCTGTTTTAAATGATAATAATAAGTTGAACGGGCAAGCTTAATAATCTTTAGAAGAATCTCTAAAGAAAACTCTGTTACCAATCCTCGGACAATTTCCGTTTTTCTTCTTGCTCTTTTTCGTCCCTCAATCGGAGTTCTCTCAACTTTTTTAGAACAGCATTCTCCGCTCTCAGGTATTCATTTTCTGCTTGAAGACGTTCTAACTCTGTCATCTCTTCAGGTTTCTTCTTTGACTTACGTCCCATTTTAGGTGGTCTCCCTCTTATTTTCTCAACAATAGTATACCCGTTTTTCTTGTATTGTGCCAGCCAATTCGAAAGTAATCCACTACTTGGAAGAGCATAATCCAGAGACACCCTAATTTGTGAACGACCTTCAAGAAGAACTTTATCAATGATCTCTTGTTTTAGTTCAGGAGAATAGTAACAATTCTTTCCTTTTTTGACGATTTTTATCCCATAACGATCAATCAATTTAATCATGTACTGAAGATTAGAAATATTTATCCCAAATTGATTTGAAAGCTTTCTAAAGCTCTCTCCTTGCTTTTTGAGTTCATAGATCCGAACTTTATCTTCATAAGTTAATTTCATAATAAAACACCCCAAAAGTTAGATTTTTTCCTGTCTAACTTTTGGGGTGCAGTTCATTTGCTTCCTTTTTCTTTTATAAAAAATTAAAAAGCCCTTTAACAAGGGCTTTGTGTATTTAGGAGACTAGACTTCAAACTCATAGAGTGCTGTAGATAGGTAACGTTCTCCGTTATCTGGTGCAAGCGCAAGGATTTTTTTACCTGCCCCAAGTTTTTTAGCAACTTCGATTGCTGCATAGATAGATGCGGCAGAAGAAATACCTACCAAGAAACCTTCTTTTCCACCGATTTCACGACCAAGTGCAAGAGCATTGTCTGATGTTACGCGAACGATACCATCGTAAGCTTTCGTGTCAAGTGTTTCTGGGATGAATCCAGCAGAGATACCTTGAATCTTATGAGGTCCAGGTTTTTCGCCTGATAAGATAGCTGATTCGTCTGCCTCAACTGCAAAAACTTGAATGTTTGAATTCGCAGCTTTAAGAGCATGAGAAACACCTGAAATAGTTCCTCCAGTACCAACACCGGCAACAAAGGCATCTAAACCGTCAGCTCCGAAATCAGCTAGAATTTCAGCTCCTGTTGTTCTTTCGTGAACTTCTGGGTTAGCTTGGTTGATAAATTGCAAAGGTAGGAAACCATCACGTTCAGCAGCGATTTCTTCAGCTTTAGCAATAGCGCCTTTCATACCTTCACTTCCTGGAGTTAGAACGAGTTCAGCACCATATGCTTGGATGATTTTACGACGTTCCACACTCATTGTCTCAGGCATAACGATGACAACTTTGTAGCCTTTAGCAGCACCAACCCATGAAAGACCGATACCAGTGTTTCCGCTTGTTGCTTCTACAATAGTAGAACCAGGTTTAAGTTTACCTTCTTGTTCAGCTTTTTCAATCATGCTTAGAGCAATGCGGTCTTTAACGGATGACCCTGGGTTAAATGCTTCTAGTTTTACGTAAACATCTGCTGCACCCTCAGGTACGATGTTGTTCAATTTAACAATCGGTGTTCTACCGACAAGTTCAGTGATATTGTTATAAATCGCCATATTAGCACCTCTATATATAAGATGCTACTAGTATAACGCTAACTTTGACTTTTGTAAAATATAGAAATCCTATCGAGGCGATAGGATTTTTTTATAACAATCAGAAAAAATAGTCAGTGTAAATCTAAAAATTAAGGGGGGATATAAAAAATAATTTACACAAGGTTTACAGGAACTTCAACTTCTCGTAAACCTTGATCTGTTAGGATAACTTTCCCATTAAAAAATTCTATGAGGGCAGCTTTGGTATCCTCTTTATCTTCTTTATTGACAAAGATAATTGTGTCAACTTGATCTGTAAAGTTGGTTTCGAGTTCCATAAGATTATGTTCTTTAAGAAAATTCCCATACTCTTGATATTGTGCATAGCTCATTTGAATTTGAATCCCTGCTTGTTCTTTAATTTCAACAATTCCAATTTCTTTGACAGCTAAGGCAACACTACCTGCATAAGCGCGAATGAGCCCCCCAGCCCCTAGCTTAATACCACCAAAATAACGGGTAACAACTACACAGACGTTGGTTAAATTGTGATTTTCCAAAACTCCTAGCATAGGTGCACCAGCAGTTCCACTTGGCTCCCCATCATCACTGGTTCGTTTGATTTCACTACGTTCACCTATGATAAAAGCAGAGCAGTTATGGGTCGCTTTATAGTGCTCTTTTTTTATAGCAGTAATGAAAGCACGGGCTTCTTCCTCGCTATAGACACGCTTTGAATGGCAAATAAAGCGAGATTTTTTGATTTCTTCTTGGACTTGTCCGTCCTCTTTTATCGTTCTAAATTCCATAATTTTATTGTACTAAAAAATAACCTAAAGTTCTAGATTTTACGAATAAAGAAGTATGAAAATAAATCCAAATTATCTTGGTCGACTTTTTACAGAACAAGAATTAAGCTCAGAAGAACAACAGTTGGCGGAGAAGCTACCAAGCATGAGAAAAGAGAAGGGGAAACTCTTCTGTCAACGATGTGATAGTATGATTCAAGATGAATGGTCTCTACCTATTAATGCTCATTACTGCCGAGAATGCTTGTTGATGAAGCGAGTTAGGAGTGATCAAGGATTATATTATTTCCCTCAGGAAAAATTTCCAAAACAAGATGTTCTTAAATGGAAGGGACAATTGACTCCATTTCAAGAGAAAGTATCAGAGGGATTACTTCAAGCGGTAGAAAGTCAGCAGCCAACTTTAGTTCATGCAGTGACTGGCGCTGGGAAGACAGAGATGATTTATCAAGTTGTTGCGAAAGTTATTAATGATGGTGGCGCAGTTTGTCTAGCCAGTCCCCGTATAGATGTTTGTTTGGAATTGTATAAGCGATTGCAGAATGATTTTACTTGTGAGATAGCCTTGCTGCATGGAGAGTCCAAACCATATTTTCGGACACCTCTGGTTGTTGCGACGACTCATCAATTATTAAAGTTTTATCATGCTTTTGATTTGCTAATAGTAGATGAAGTAGATGCTTTTCCATATGTTGATAACAGGATGCTTTACAAAGCTGTAAAGAATTGTGTAAAGGATGATGGACTAAGAATTTTCCTCACCGCTACTTCTACAGACGAGTTGGATAAGAAGGTTCGACTAGGGGAACTAAAACGACTAAGCCTACCAAGGCGGTTCCATGGGAATCCTTTAATTATTCCAAAACCCGTCTGGCTATCTGATCTGGATAAATGTTTGGATAAGTTTCGCCTACCATTAAAGTTAAAAAGATATGTTGAAAACCAGAGAAGAACTGGCTACCCCTTACTAATATTTGCATCAGAAATTACAAAGGGAGAGAAGTTGAAGGAAATCTTGCAGCTAGAGTTTCCGAATGAGAAAATTGGTTTCGTATCCTCAGTTACTGAAGATAGATTAGAGCAAGTTCAAGCTTTTAGGGATAGGGAAATGACCATATTGATAAGCACAACAATATTGGAGCGCGGAGTTACCTTCCCTTCTGTTGATGTCTGTGTCGTAGAAGCAAACCATCGTCTTTTTACAAAATCAAGTCTCATTCAAATTGGAGGACGTGTAGGTCGTAGCATGGATAGGCCAACAGGAGATTTAATTTTCTTTCATAATGGATTAAACCGTTCGATTAAGAATGCTATAAAGGAAATCAAGCTGATGAACAAGGAGGCAGGCTTATGATTTGTTTACTTTGTGGACAACATTTGAAGAAAAATCTAACCTTTGGAGAGCTTCTTTTTTTGAAAAAGGAGGAGAGCTCACTTTGTTTAGCTTGTTACTCAAGTTTTGAAATGATTGGGGAAGAACATTGCCCAAATTGTTATAAAAAAGGGGTGTCAACATCGTGTCAAGATTGTCAACTTTGGTGTAAAGAAGGGTTTGCAGTAAGTCATGAAGCGATTTTTACTTATAATCAAGCAATGAAAGACTTTTTTAATCGTTACAAATTTGATGGCGATTATATTCTCCGAAAAGCTTTTGCAATGATTTTAAATGAGAATTTAAAAAAATACAAGGATTACCATTTTATTTTAATACCGTTAAGCCCTGAGAGGTATGCAAAAAGAGGTTTTAATCAGGTTGCAGGCCTAATAGAGGCTGCAGGACTTTCCCATCAGGACGCATTAGGGAAAAGAGAAGAAAAAGCAAGTTCTTCTAAAAATCGTTCAGAGCGTTTGGCCACGGAACTTCCATTTTTTATTAAAGAAGACAGTAGGGTTCCAAAGAAAATTCTATTGATTGATGATATTTATACGACGGGAGCGACTGTTAACCGTGTCAAGAGTATGCTAGAAAATGCAGGAGCAGAAGAGGTTAGAACATTTTCCCTCGTAAGATGAGGAAAAAGATTGCAATAATTTTTTGAAAGCGTTATAATAAATATAGAAAAACAAATATGTTTAGAAAGAAGGTACTTATATGATTAAATATAGTATCCGTGGTGAAAACCTAGAAGTAACAGAAGCAATTCGTGATTATGTAGTTTCTAAACTCGAAAAGATCGAAAAATACTTCCAAGCAGATCAAGAACTAGATGCACGTGTAAATTTGAAAGTGTATCGTGAAAAGACTGCTAAGGTAGAAGTAACAATTCCACTTGGATCTATTACTCTTCGTGCAGAAGATGTTTCTCAAGATATGTATGGATCTATTGATTTGGTGACAGATAAGATTGAACGTCAAATCCGTAAAAACAAAACTAAAATTGAACGTAAGAACAGAAATAAAGTTTCTACTAGCCAATTATTTACAGATGCTTTGGTTGAAGAGACAGATGGGGCTCAAGCTAAAGTTGTTCGTTCAAAACAAATTGATTTAAAACCAATGGACCTTGAAGAAGCACTTCTTCAGATGGACTTATTGGGGCATGATTTCTTCATCTATATCGATGTTGAAGATGAAACAACAAATGTCATTTATCGACGCGAAGATGGAGATATTGGTCTTCTTGAAGTGAAAGAATCATAATACTTAATATGCTTAGATTAAAAAGGTGGTTTACACTAGTGTAAACCACCTTTTGTATTCATGATTACTACATTTGAGCACAAGTGCTATTCCTTCTTTAAAGGTCGCTTTTTCAGTGCAAATATGGTATAATATTGCGCAAGAGGTTTGTAATGAAAAAAAATGAAATGAATCCCTTTTTTATATACTTATTTGTTGGGATTGACTTTATAATCATGACTGTATTGGTTATTTTTCTTCAAAATAACCTAGTCACAATAGCATGCTTATTTTTGTTAATGGTGGCATTTCTTCTGCTATTTTATTTTCAGAAGAAATCTTATCAAAAAACAGAAATTGAACAAATCCAGTACGTAAACCATCAGGCGGAAGATAGTTTAAGTTCACTCTTAGAACAGATGCCGGTTGGAGTTGTCAAACTAAACATGGAAAGTAGTGAGATTGAGTGGTTCAATCCCTACGCAGAGTTAATGCTGACAACGGAAGATGGAGAAATTGACCTTCCTCAAGTTCAAGAAATTATAAAAACATCCATATCTTCTCCTGGAATTTATGCCAATGTGGGAGAAAAACGTTATGCGGTACATCTAGATAGAAATTCTGGTGTGCTCTACTTTTTTGATGTTTCTGGAGAGTACGAAGCCACTGTAGAGTTGGTTACGAGTCGCCCTGTTATCGGTGTTATTTCGGTAGATAACTATGATGATTTAGAGAATGAAACATCTGAATCAGACATCAGCCATATTAATAGTTTTGTTGCGAATTATGTCGCAGAGTTTACTGGAAAACATAAGATGTTCTCTCGCAGAGTGACTATGGATCGTTTCTACTTGTTTACGGACTATACGGTATTGGAGCAATTGATGCAGGATAAATTTTCTGTAATTGATACCTTCCGTGAAGAAGCTAAGCAGAGAGATTTAGCCTTAACCATGAGTATGGGCTTGTCATACGGTGATGGCGATCATGAGGGTATTGGTAAAGTTGCTTTATCAAATCTCAACCTTGCAGAAGTTCGAGGTGGGGACCAAGTTGTCGTAAAAGAGAATGACGAAACGAAAAATCCAATTTATTTTGGTGGTGGTTCTGCAGCTTCTATTAAGCGAACAAGAACACGTACAAGAGCAATGATGACGGCAATCTCTGAAAAGTTGAGAAGTGTCGACCATGTATTCGTAGTTGGTCATAAAAACTTAGACATGGATGCTTTAGGCTCTGCTGTTGGTATGCAGTTGTTCTCTAGTAACGTCTTGGATGAAAGTTATGTGGTCTATGATGCAGAACAAATGTCTCCGGACATCCATCGTGCCATTCAATTTTTAGAGAATGAGGGAGTGACAAAACTCATCCCTCTAACTCAAGCTATGGAAATGGTCACTAATCGTTCCTTGTTAGTGATGGTGGACCACTCTAAGACCGCTTTAACCTTGTCAAAAGAGTTTTATGACTTATTCACGCAAACGATTGTTATCGACCACCATAGACGAGATCAGGATTTCCCGGAAAATGCTGTTATCACCTATATCGAGAGTGGAGCAAGTAGCGCGAGCGAGCTTGTAACAGAGTTGATTCAATTCCAAAACTCTAAGAAAGCACGCTTAAGTCGTATTCAAGCTAGTGTTCTCATGGGCGGTATGATGCTGGATACTAAGAATTTCACCTCTCGTGTAACTAGCCGTACCTTTGACGTTGCAAGTTATCTAAGAACACGTGGAAGTGATAGTATTGTTATCCAGGAACTTGCAGCTACTGATTTCGAAGAGTATCGATTGGTTAATGAGCTAATCTTACAAGGACAGGCTGTACAACCTTCAATTCTTGTCGCTCAAGCCAAGGATACTAAGGAGTATGATACGGTAGTGATTAGTAAAGCAGCTGATACTATGTTAGCCATGTCAGGTATTGAGGCTAGCTTTGTCATTGCAAAAAACAGCCAAGGGGATATTTCCATCTCTGCACGAAGTCGAAGTAAGATCAATGTGCAACGGATTATGGAAGAATTGGGAGGTGGAGGCCACTTCAACCTGGCAGCTGCCCGACTGACAGATATGACTCTGCAAGAAGCAGGTGATAAACTAAAAACCGTTATTTCTAATGAAATTAGAGAAAAGGAGACAGAAGAATGAAAGTAATCTTTTTAGCAGATGTAAAAGGCAAAGGAAAAAAAGGCGAAATCAAGGAAGTGCCAACAGGTTATGCGCAAAACTTTTTGATTAAGAAAAACCTTGCTAAAGAAGCGACTTCTCAAGCAATTGGTGAGTTGCGTGGCAAGCAAAAATCTGAAGAAAAAGCACATGCTCAACTTCTTGCAGAAGCACAAGAAATCAAGGCGAAACTTGAAGCAGAAGAAACAATCGTTGAGTTTGTTGAAAAAGTTGGTCCAGATGGAAGAACTTTTGGTTCAATTACTAGCAAGAAAATTGCGGAAGAACTCCAAAAACAATTTGGAATTAAAATTGATAAACGTCATATTCAAGTTCAATCTCCAATTCGAGCAGTTGGCTTGATTGATGTTCCGGTAAAAATTTATCAGGATGTGACTAGCGTCATCAATCTTCATGTAAAAGAAGGCTAATCTAGATTTGAGTAATTATGTTGTAAAAGGAAGGGAAATCTGATGGCAGAAGTAGAGGAACTACGAGTTCAGCCCCAGGATATCTTGGCAGAACAATCTGTATTGGGAGCTATATTTATCGATGAGAGTAAACTCGTGTTTGTTCGAGAATATATAGACTCTCGAGACTTCTTTAAGTATGCTCACCGTTTGATTTTTCAGGCCATGGTTGACTTGTCAGATCGTGGCGAAGCCATTGATGCAACGACTGTTCGCACGATCTTAGATGATCAAGGTGATTTGCAAAATATTGGTGGTTTGTCCTACCTTGTTGAGATTATCAACTCTGTACCAACCTCTGCAAACGCTGAATACTATGCAAAGATTGTAGCAGAGAAGGCTATGCTTCGTCGCCTGATTGCTAAGTTGACAGAATCTGTTAATCAAGCTTATGAAGCGTCTAGTCCTGTGGATGAAATTATTGCTCAGGCAGAAAAGGGCTTGATTGATGTTAGCGAAAATACCAATCGTAGTGGGTTTAGAAATATTCGTGATATCCTAAACCTAAACTTTGGAAATTTGGAAACTCGCTCACAACAAACATCTGATATTACAGGAATTGCTACTGGTTATCAAGATTTGGATCATATGACTACAGGTTTACACGAGGAAGAGTTGATTATTATAGCAGCTCGTCCTGCTGTTGGTAAGACGGCCTTTGCATTGAATATTGCTCAAAACATTGGAACTAAGCTAGACAAGACTGTTGCAATTTTCTCTCTCGAGATGGGTGCAGAGAGTCTGGTCGACCGTATGTTGGCTGCCGAAGGGCTAGTAGAGTCTCACTCTATTCGTACTGGACAACTTACTGAGGAAGAATGGCGCAAATATACGATTGCTCAAGGGAATCTTGCTAAAGCAAGCATCTATATCGATGACACACCCGGAATCCGGATTACTGAAATTCGGTCACGCGCCAGAAAATTGTCTCAGGAAACAGGCAATCTTGGATTAATCTTGATTGACTACCTGCAGCTAATCACAGGAACAGGCAGAGAAAACCGTCAACAAGAGGTGTCAGAGATTTCACGTCAGTTGAAGATTTTGGCCAAGGAATTGAAGGTTCCCGTTATCGCGCTGAGTCAGTTGTCGCGTAGTGTTGAACAACGTCAAGATAAAAGACCGGTATTATCAGATATTCGTGAGTCTGGATCTATCGAGCAGGATGCGGATATTGTAGCCTTTCTTTATCGTGACGACTATTATGAGCGTGGTGGCGAAGAAGAGGAAGGTCTTCCTAATAACAAAGTAGAAGTTATTATCGAGAAAAACCGTAGCGGTGCACGTGGAACGGTAGAATTGATTTTCCAAAAAGAGTATAACAAGTTTTCAAGCATTTCGAAGAGAGAGGAACAAAGATGACAGATGCATTTACAGATGTAGCCAAGATGAAAAAAATCAAAGAGGAAATCAAGGCACATGAAGGACAAGTCGTGGAAATGACCTTAGAAAATGGTCGTAAACGCCAAAAGAATCGCTTAGGAAGACTCATTGAAGTTTATCCATCGCTCTTTATCGTTGAATTTGGAAATGTTGAAGGGGACAAACAGGCCAATGTCTATGTTGAATCCTTCACCTATTCAGATATTTTAACGGAAAAGAATTTGATTCACTATTTGGATTAAGGTTGAAAGTGGGAGTTTTCTCACTTTTTTCTTTTTCTTTCGAATGATATAAATGAGGTCAACCTCAAAAATTTATCTATTCGAAGGAGAATGAATGGCATTTAGTAAAAAGAGAACTTTGCTTAAAAGAACGACTGTGGGTACAGCTTCACTATTGTTAGCAGGAGCTTTTCTGTTTGGTGGTGGAACTGTTCATGCCAACCAGGCAAACAATGGATCGTTGGCACGTGGAGATGATTATCCTTATTATTATAAAAATGGAAGTCAAAATATTGATAAATGGCGTCTATACTCCAGACAGTGTACATCTTTTGCTGCTTTTCGATTAAGTAGTGTAAATGGATTCGAACTACCAGCTGCTTATGGGCATGCGAAAGAATGGGGCTATCGAGCTCAAAAAGAAGGATATCGTGTGGATCAGAGACCAGCGATTGGGGCAATTGCTTGGAGCACGAGGGGAACTCATGGTCACGTAGCTTGGGTTTCTAACGTGATTGGAGATATGGTTGAAATCGAGGAGTACAATTACGATTATACAGAAACGTATCATCGTAGGACGGTTAAAGCAAGTACTATGACTGGGTTCATTCATTTTAAAGATGTGGGGAATGCTAGTGTAGGAAATAATCAATCTGTACTAGCTTCTAGTGGAACTCACTACTTTACAGAAAAAGCAGCTATTATGAATCAGCCATCATTGACATCTACTATTATCGATTACTATGAACCTGGAATGAGTGTTCATTATGATCAGACTCTTGAAAAGGATGGCTATAGATGGATTAGTTATATTTCACGAAGTGGGAACAGACGTTATATCCCCTTAATTAAAACGGAAACCTCGAAGAATGGATGGGAAAAACAGGGAACAATCTGGTACTACTATGAACATGGCAAAGTCGCACTTGGATGGAAAAAGATAAACGGAAGTTGGTATTATTTCCAAACAAATGGTGCCATGAGAACAGGATGGTTAAAAGACGGTTCTAAGTGGTACTACTTGAAATCATCTGGGGAAATGCAGACAGGATGGTTGAAGGATAAGGGCATTTGGTATTATCTCGAAAGCTCAGGTGCAATGAAGGCTAGTCAGTGGTTCCAGGTTTCAGGGAAATATTATTACGTGAACGCATCTGGAGAATTGGCAGTAGATACGATTATAGATGGATTCCAAGTTGATAGCAATGGTGCGCGAGTTGAAAAAACATCCCAATAAGCCTTCTCCTTTAATATAACTCTTAGCAATGGTATTTTTCCCTGCTTTCCTATATAATGGGTGTATGGACAAGAAAAAATTATTATTGATTGATGGTTCTTCGGTTGCTTTCCGAGCATTCTTTGCACTTTATCAGCAACTGGATCGTTTTAAAAATGACAATGGACTACATACCAATGCAATCTATGGATTTCATCTGATGCTAAATCACCTATTGGAACGTGTCCAACCGAGTCATATCCTGGTTGCTTTTGATGCAGGAAAGACAACTTTCCGTACAGAGATGTATGCTGATTATAAGGGTGGCCGTGCTAAGACTCCGGATGAGTTTCGTGAGCAATTTCCCTTTATTCGTGAGTTGCTAGACCATCTTGGGATTCGTCATTATGAGTTGGCCCAGTATGAAGCAGATGATATCATTGGTACCTTGGGACGCTTGGCTGAAAAGGAATCTTTTGATGTAACGATCGTCAGTGGAGACAAGGACTTGATTCAGTTGACAGATGAACATACAGTGGTTGAGATTTCTAAGAAAGGTGTAGCTGAATTTGAGGCGTTTACACCAGAATATCTCATGGAAAAGATGGGCATCACACCAGCTCAGTTCATTGATCTTAAAGCCCTCATGGGAGATAAGTCAGATAATATCCCTGGTGTAACTAAGATTGGTGAAAAGACTGGGATCAAGCTCTTGTTAGAACATGGCTCGCTTGAAGGTATTTATGAAAATATTGACAGCATGAAGGCTTCAAAGATGAAGGAAAATCTTGTCAATGACAAGGAACAAGCCTTTCTGTCTAAAACACTAGCTACCATCGACACGAAAGCGCCAATCGAGATAGGTCTGGATGATTTGGTCTATAGTGGGCCAAATGTGGAAAACCTTGGGAAATTCTACGATGAGATGGGCTTTAAGCAGCTCAAGCAAGCCTTGAATGCTTCTCAGACTAACCAAGCTGAGACTTTGAATTTCACTATGGTGGATAAAGTAAGTCAAGATATGCTGAGTGAAGACTCTATCTTCCACTTTGAACTTTTTGGAGAAAACTATCATATAGATGATTTAGTTGGCTTTGCCTGGTCTTGTGGAGACAAACTTTACGCTACAGATAAGCTAGAACTTCTGCAGGATCCGATTCTTAAGGATTTTCTAGAAAAAACACCTCTGAAAGTGTATGACTTTAAGAAGGCTAAAGTTCTCTTAAATCGCTTTGGTTTGAATTTACAGGCTCCTGCTTTTGACAGCCGTTTGGCTAAGTATCTTCTCTCAACAGTAGAGAATAATGAAATTTCAACCATTGCTAGTCTATACGGTAAGACATATTTACCTGATGATGAAACCTTCTACGGCAAGGGTGTCAAGAAAGCTATCCCTGAGCGAGAGAAATTCTTGGAACACTTAGCTCGTAAGGTTGCTGTTTTAGTTGAAACTGAACCTGTTTTACTTGACAAGTTAAGTGAAAACGGTCAATTAGACCTCCTCTATGAGATGGAGCAACCTCTGGCCCTTGTTCTAGCTAAGATGGAAATCGCTGGGATCAAGGTCAAAAAAGAAACCTTGCTTGAGATGCAAGCTGAAAATGAGCTCGTCATCGAAAAGTTGACGCAAGAGATTTATGAATTGGCTGGTGAGGAATTTAATATCAACTCGCCTAAACAGCTTGGCGAATTGCTTTTTGAAAAGCTAGGTCTCCCTCTCGAATACACGAAGAAAACTAAGACCGGTTACTCGACAGCAGTAGATGTCTTGGAACGTCTAGCTCCTATTGCCCCAATCGTTAAGAAAATTCTCGATTACCGTCAGATTGCTAAGATTCAATCCACTTATGTAATCGGTCTACAGGACTGGATTTTAGCGGATGGCAAGATTCACACGCGCTATGTACAGGATTTGACTCAGACCGGTCGTCTGTCTAGTGTGGATCCAAACTTGCAAAATATCCCTGTTCGATTGGAACAAGGTCGTCTTATTCGTAAGGCTTTTGTGCCAGAGTGGGAGGATAGTGTCCTTCTCAGCTCGGACTACTCACAGATTGAATTGCGCGTTTTGGCGCATATCTCTAAGGATGAACACTTAATTAAGGCCTTCCAAGAAGGAGCGGATATTCATACCTCGACAGCCATGCGTGTCTTTGGGATTGAACGTCCTGAGGATGTGACTCCGAATGACCGTCGCAATGCCAAGGCTGTCAACTTTGGAGTGGTTTACGGAATTTCAGACTTTGGTTTATCCAATAACCTAGGTATCAGCCGTAAAGAGGCGAAGGCCTATATCGATACCTACTTTGAACGCTTCCCAGGTATTAAAAACTACATGGATGAAGTGGTGCGTGAAGCGCGTGATAAGGGTTATGTAGAGACTCTTTTCAAACGTCGTCGTGAGTTGCCAGATATCAATTCGCGTAACTTTAACATTCGTGGTTTTGCGGAACGTACAGCTATCAACTCACCTATCCAAGGTTCGGCTGCAGATATTCTCAAAATCGCTATGATTCAGTTAGATAAAGCCTTGGTAGCAGGTGGTTATCAGACTAAGATGCTGTTACAAGTACACGATGAAATTGTACTTGAGGTGCCTAAGTCAGAATTGATAGTTATTAAAAATCTTGTCAAACAAACTATGGAAGAAGCCATTCAACTCAGTGTGCCACTGATTGCTGACGAAAATGAAGGTGTAACTTGGTACGAAGCTAAGTAGAAAATAGATTATCAAACAAAAAAATCCCCTTGAACAATATGGTTCAAAGGGGATTTTTCTTTCAGGAAAAGACAAAAGCGAAACTATCTAGCTAATAGTAGAATTTATTTGCTTTGTTTCTTTTGTTCTTTTTTGGCAAGTACTGGTAGAATAACACCCAAACCAATCAGAATAATTGGTGTTAAGATATTTGTAAGTAGAGAGAATTGCCAAGCAGTTGGATTCTCAGCATAGTTAATTTTTGGAACCATACCTAGGATACAAGCAAAGGCTGTAAAGAGGAAGCACCAAGTACCGATAATAAAGCCAAGTTTAGGATTTTTCACAAACTTGTATTCGGCATTTTTGTATGTCTTCCAGGCGCGATTGAGCATCATGTAGGCAAGGAATACCCAGAGGTAACGCATCGGCATCACGATAGAATTGAGGTTGGTCATCCATTTTACAAGTCCGTCAATTTCCTGGATACCAAAAATTGGGAGGATGATGATGAGACTAACGAGGACGCCTGTAAGGAGATAACCATTAATGAGGACGCCTTTTTCAGTACGTTTACGAAGCCAACTTGGGATGTAGTTTTCATCAGCGTTATTGAGAAGGATTTGCAGTGGTGCATCAATAGAGAAGGCAAGTGCCGCAATTTGTCCGACCATGTTTGTAAGAGCATAGATTACGACAAAGAGGTTTCCAACGCCCCAAGAATTTCCTAGCATTTGGAAGGCTTGATAAGCACCATTACGCATGAGGTCTTCAGGGATATTATTGCCATCAAATAGCATTCCCATGGCAACTGAACCAAGGATAGCAGAGAGACCTACCATGATGGCCATGACAATCATACCTTTTGGAAATTCTTTTGCAGGGTTGCGGGTTTGATTCACGTAAGGGGAAATTTTTTCACAACCACCAACTGCAAATACTAGCAGTGAAATCGTTGTAAAATAAGAAAAATCAAAGTTTGGAATGTAGGTGCTCAGCTGATCCATGTGTGGTGTCGCAAACTGAATATCAGGCTTGATGAAAGGCAGACCGACAGCCAAAAGCACAAAGAATAGAGACATAATCAACATAGCACTTCCCGCCAAGCTACCGATAACTTTTAGAGTTGCCAATCCCTTTGTAGAAAGGTAGAGGAAAAGTCCAAAGATTAGTAAGCTGAGAATAACAATCCAGTGGAAGTCAATTTGTTTTAGAAATTGACCGTTGCCTTGCAAGGCCCATCCAAGCGGAATCAGGATTCCTTGAGGTTTTTGTGCGAGGTAAGGGATATGCACAACCCAGTAGGTCCAAGCGGCAAAGTAGGCGAGACGTTTGGTTGATGTTTTTTCAACCCAGTCACTAACACCGCTTCCGCTTTCCTTAAAGGTAGAACCTAGTTGTCCGACAATGAGGGAATAAGGGATGAAGTAGAGTGCGAGGATTAAAACCCAAGATACGACGACTGAAATTCCCTGTTGAGAATAGTTGTTGACGACGTTTCCTAGCCCCCAAACCATGTTGAAAGCGATCAGAGAAACCATCAGCCAATTAAGTTGGTGTTGATCTTTTTTCATAATGTCTCCTTTTCTGATAATTTCAGTTTATCATGTTTTTTTGAAAGCGCCTAATAAAATTTGAAATTTACTATAAAAAATGTAAAGGCTCGCTAAAATATAGGAGGAAGCCCTTGTTGATTGAGAAAGAGTTATCCACAAGTTGTGGATAACTCGATACTAGCCTATCAAAAATATTTTTATAGCTATCATTTGTAAAGGAGACAAGAAATTTAGGAATTATAAGAGAGGATAATCTGGGATAAAGCCTCATTGGACAAGGGTTCTAACAGCATTTCTATTGCAAATCATATATAATTTGGTTGGAGATTTGTTTTGGAAAATCTTGAAAATATTTTCCGAAGAAAGTTTGAAGGTTATTCACAGTTTGTGGATAACTTTATATTGATAAGAAAACTCCTTTATGTACGACAAAGGGGTTTGGTTATTAATGCTTCGGTAACCAACTGAGATTAAAGTCAAGGGTTTGAGCATTAAGCAGTTCCTGATGACTGATGGTTTGTTTTTCTTTCCCGTCCAATCGACAGTCTTGTACAAAGTGGAAATGTTCATGATTTTGCTGAGTACGAATATCCAACCACTGCTCTTTTTCTGCCAGATAGACACGCAGATGATCAAAGAGTGGAATCCCAAGGTCGTAAGATGCTTTTCCTGGACAGGTTGGGTAAAGCCCAAGAGCAGACCAGACATACCAAGCTGATAGACTACCGTTATCCTCGTCTCCTGGATAAGCATCCCAGTCAGATCGAAAGGCTTTTTGACGAAGGGTCTTGATTAAGAGACTGGTATATTGAGAATAATTACTGTAGCGGAAAAGGTAAGGGATGTGGAAACTTGGTTGGTTTGAAATGGCTAGTTGACCAAATGGCGCTGTTGCCATTTCGCTCATTTCATGGATTTCATAACCATAGCCGGTCGTTTCAAAGAGAGGGAGACTTTGACAAGTTTTCAAAAGATAGTTACTAAAGGATTCTTTTCCCCCCATTAGTTGGCTAAGTCCAGAAATATCATGTAAGACACCGAGACTGGCTTGAACGGCTGAACACTCAGCGTAGTCACGACCCCAACTATAAGGAGAAAAGTCAGGACGGAAGTTGCCATCTACATCACGCGCCCTCATGTAGCCTGTTTCAGGGTCAAATAGATTTTGATAATTCTTAGAATATTGGGAATAAGTTTGTGCTAGTTCTTCTTGACCCAATTTTGCTGCGCAGGTAGAGATGCAAAAATCACTATAAGCATAGTCCAGTGTATGACTGACACTTTCATGATAATCTGTGGATAGGTAGCCAAGTTCTTGGTATTGAGCAAGACCGTGTCGCCCGTTGACAGCTTTTGGATCTGCCTTGGTCGCAGTTTCAATCATGGCTTTGAGAAATTCTTCTTCAAGTTCAGGTGCCATGCCTTTACAAGCGCTATCTGCAATAAGACCATCAATCAAAGTACCAGGCATCATTCCTCGTTCGTCAGGAGCAAGCCACTTAGGGAGATAGCCAGTGTCGCGGTAGCTATTAAGGAAGCCCTCAAGAAATTGGTGATAGTATTCCGGAATAATCAAGGCAAAGAGTGGGAATGAAGTGCGGAAGGTATCCCAAAAACCATTGTTGGTATAGAGTAGACCAGGCTTGATCGTTCCTGAAGCAAGGCCCATATGAATATTCTCGCCCTGCTCATTCACCTCATAAAATGTTTGCGGGAAGAGGAAAAGCCTGTAGAGGCAGTGGTCAAAAAATGTTCGGTCTACTGAGCCGGTTTCTACGACATCAAAACGGCCCAGAAGGTCTTCCCAACTATCTTTAGCATCTGCTTTTGTTTCTTCAAAATCTTGTTTAGGGAGATTAAAGAGGGCTTGCTCTTTGGAAATAAAGGAAGTTGCCAGTTGAACTTGAGCTTCTGCTCCAGCCAAGTCAATACGCCAGTCTTCCCCCTCTTGATTGATAGATTTAATATCCGTAGAGAATGCGAGGACAGTGAACATGACTAGGGGACTTTTGTTTGTTTCTGTTAATCCACTTTGTCGAAAGTCGATAGTACGATTATCCACTTGCTCTAATGTTAAATCATCAGCTGCACGAATATAGAGCGAGAGGTGCTGGCCTTGTGTTTGTCTTAGTTGGATAGAAGCTCCATAGCAAGTCGGTGTGAGTTGAGTTTCAATCTGGTAACGTTCAGAAAAAATTCTGAGATAATGGGGATTGAAAATGGCACGCTCCAAGTTATAGGAAGACTGACGATAGAAGAGCGTGTCACCGCTGATTTTTCCTGTAACAGGAGTCAGTAGTAACCAAGAATAATCACCAATCCAAGGGCTAGGCTGATGGGTTAATCGAATACCCTGAAATATGGGAAGATGGGGATCAAAAAACCAAGATCCTTCCTGATCACTAGTTTGTGGAACAAAGTAATTCATCCCAAAAGGCACTCCAGTGTAGGGTAGTGTATTGCCTCGTGAAAAGGCATGCTTGCTCGCGGTGCCAAAACGCGTATCAATGGTTTCAAGTATAGGTTTCATAGTGGTTCCTTAGTTAGTTTTTTACATTATATCAGAAAAAGGAGACTTTTAGAAAATGACTTTCAAATATAACAATTTTGTAGAATAATGACTAACATTTGTGTATATATTTTCTGGACTAAAAGCTATATACTGAAAATGAAAATTTGTTTGAAAGAGGCAAAATAGTTTATGGTTTATTCAAAAGAAATTGTTAGAGAGTGGCTAGATGAGGTAGCGGAGCGTGCTAAAGATCATCCGGAATGGGTGGATGTCTTTGAACGTTGCTACACAGACACTTTAGACAATACAGTTGAAATCTTAGAAGACGGCTCGACCTTTGTGCTAACCGGGGATATTCCAGCTATGTGGCTCCGTGATTCAACTGCTCAGCTTAGACCATACCTTCATGTGGCAAAAAGAGACCCTCGTTTGCGCCAGACCATTGCTGGCTTGGTTAAACGCCAGATGGCTTTGATTCTCAAGGATCCCTATGCCAACTCTTTCAATATTGAGGAGAACTGGAAGGGTCATCACGAGACAGACCATACAGACCTCAATGGCTGGATTTGGGAACGTAAGTATGAAGTGGATTCGCTTTGCTATCCCTTGCAATTGGCTTATCTCCTTTGGAAGGAAACTGGTGAGACGAGTCAATTTGATGAAATCTTTGTCACCGCGGCCAAGGAAATCCTTCATCTTTGGACGGTGGAGCAAGATCACAATAATTCACCATACCGTTTCGTTCGTGACACTGATCGCAAGGAGGATACCTTGGTAAATGATGGATTTGGTCCTGACTTTGCCGTGACAGGAATGACCTGGTCAGCCTTCCGTCCAAGTGATGACTGCTGTCAGTATAGCTACTTGATTCCGTCGAATATGTTTGCAGTGGTTGTCTTGGGTTATGTCCAAGAAATCTTTGCAGAATTGACTCTAGCCGATAGCGAAAGTATTATTGCTGATGCCAAACGCCTCCAAACTGAGATTCAAGAAGGGATCGAAAATTACGCCTACACTACAAATAGTAAGGGTGAAAAGATTTATGCCTTTGAGGTAGACGGTCTAGGAAATGCTAGCATCATGGACGATCCTAACGTGCCAAGTTTGTTGGCTGCTCCATATCTTGGTTACTGTGATGTCAATGACGAAGTGTATCAAGCCACTCGTCGCACTATTCTGAGCCCTGAAAATCCATACTTCTACCAAGGAGAATACGCTAGTGGACTCGGAAGTTCACATACCTTCTACCGCTATATCTGGCCGATTGCTCTATCTATCCAAGGATTGACAACGACGGATAAGGCGGAGAAAAAACATTTGCTAGATCAACTCGTTGCCTGCGATGGTGGAACAGGTGTCATGCACGAAAGCTTCCACGTAGACGATCCGACTCTCTACTCTCGTGAATGGTTCTCATGGGCCAACATGATGTTCTGCGAATTGGTCTTGGATTACCTAGATATTCGCTAATAAGCCTTAGCTCAATAGATTCTTGTACAGAATCACAAATATATTTTTAAATTTAAGTTAGAATGAGGTTTTACTCCATGGAAAATGTTGTTGTACATATTATTTCTCACAGTCACTGGGATCGTGAGTGGTATCTACCTTTTGAAAGTCACCGGATGCAATTGGTGGAACTTTTTGACAATCTTTTTGATCTTTTTGAAAATGATCCTGAGTTCAAGAGCTTCCACCTAGATGGACAAACCATTGTCCTCGATGACTATTTAGAAATTCGCCCTGAAAACCGTGACAAGGTGCAGCGTTATATCGACGAAGGGAAACTCAAGATTGGACCATTCTACATCTTGCAGGATGATTATTTGATTTCCAGTGAAGCCAATGTCCGCAATACCTTGATTGGCCAAGCTGAATGTGCTAAATGGGGTAAATCAACTCAGATTGGTTACTTTCCAGATACTTTTGGAAATATGGGGCAAGCTCCTCAAATCCTTCAAAAATCAGGTATTCACGTAGCAGCCTTTGGTCGTGGTGTCAAACCGATCGGCTTTGACAACCAAGTCCTCGAAGATGAGCAGTTTACCTCTCAATTTTCTGAGATGTACTGGCAAGGTGCGGATGGTAGCCGTGTGCTCGGCATTCTATTTGCTAACTGGTACAGTAACGGGAACGAAATTCCAGTAGATAAAGATGAAGCCTTGACCTTCTGGAAACAAAAATTGGCAGACGTCCGTGACTATGCTTCTACTAACCAATGGTTGATGATGAACGGATGTGATCACCAACCAGTTCAACGAAATTTGAGTGAAGCCATTCGTGTGGCAAACGAACTTTTCCCTGACGTGACCTTTGTTCACAGCTCCTTTGATGAATACGTTCAAGCAGTGGAAAGTGCACTTCCTGAACATCTATCAACAGTTACAGGTGAGTTGACTAGCCAGGAAACTGATGGTTGGTACACCCTTGCTAACACCTCTTCTTCACGCGTTTATCTCAAACAAGCCTTCCAAGAAAACAGCAATTTGTTGGAGCAAGTAGTAGAACCTTTGACCATCATTACTGGTGGACATAACCACAAGGATCAATTGACCTATGCTTGGAAAGTACTCTTGCAAAATGCACCACACGATAGCATCTGTGGATGCAGTATTGATGAAGTACACCGTGAAATGGAAACTCGTTTTGCCAAGGTCAATCAGGTTGGAAACTTTGTCAAGACCAACCTTCTCAATGAGTGGAAACATAAAATAGCAACTCAAGAAGCGCAAAGTGACCACCTCTTTACGGTTGTCAATACAACTTTACATGACAAGGTTGATACAGTCAGTGTTGTAGTGGATGTTGTGACTTGTGATTTCAAAGAATTGCACCCAACAGAAGGTTACAAGAAGATGGCAGCTGTGACCTTGCCAGATTACCATGTTGAAGATTTGGATGGCCATGTCCTTGAAGCCAAGATTGAAGACTTGGGAGCAAGTTTTGGTTATACCTTGCCTAAGGATAAATTCCGCCAACCATATATTGCACGCCAAGTTCGCGTGACAATCCCAGTCCACCTTGCTCCGCTTTCTTGGGCAAGCTTCCAATTGGTCGAAGGTCAAGTAGATCACCGTGATGGTATTTACCAAAATGGAGTCATTGATACACCATTCGTGACAGTGAGTGTAGATGAAGGAATTACAGTCTACGACAAGACTACTAACGAAGCCTACGAAGATTTCATCCAATTCGAGGACCGTGGAGATATCGGGAATGAGTACATTTATTTCCAACCAAAAGGAACTGAGCCAATCTACGCTCAACTGAAAGGCTATGAAGTCTTAGAAAACAATGCTCGCTATGCTAAGGTTTTGCTCAAACATGACTTGACTATTCCAGTTAGCGCAGATGAAAAATTGGATGCTGAACAAAGAGGTATCATCGAGTTCATGAAACGAGATGCAGGTCGTTCAGAAGAGTTGACAACCATTCCTCTTGAAACAGAAATGACTGTCTTTGTGGACAATCCACAGATTCGCTTCAAGACTCGCTTTACCAATACAGCCAAAGACCACCGCATTCGTCTCTTGGTCAAAACTCATAACACACGCCCAAGTAATGATTCTGAAAGCATCTATGAAGTTGTGACAAGACCAAATAAACCGGCAGCTTCTTGGGAAAATCCTGAAAATCCACAACACCAACAAGCCTTTGTCAGTTTGTATGATGATGTAAAAGGAGTGACCGTATCCAATAAAGGATTGCACGAATACGAAATCCTTGGAGACGACACCATGGCTGTAACTCTTCTCCGTGCTTCAGGTGAGCTAGGTGACTGGGGCTACTTCCCAACGCCAGAAGCCCAGTGCTTGCGCGATATCGAAGTTGAGTTTGCAGTAGAATGCCATCAAGCAGGCGAACGTTTCTCAGCCTTCCGTCGTGCAAAAGCCTTCCAGGTGCCATTTACAGCCCTTCAAGTTGCAAAACAAGAAGGTAGCGTTGCTGCAACAGGTAGTCTCTTCAACCATGCAGCCCTCAACTTGCCACAAGTCTGCCCAACAGCCTTTAAAGTTGCTGAAAATGAAGAAGGATACGTCCTTCGTTACTACAATATGAGTCAAGAAAATGTTCGCGTGTCTGAAAAACAACAAACCATTCTTGATTTGTTGGAACGCCCATATCCAGTTCATTCAGGACTATTGGCACCACAGGAAATTCGTACAGAATTGATCAAAAAAGAAGAAATTTAATTTCAACAAGAAAACATAAACAGAAAGGAGGAGCGAAAAAGTAAGGACCAACTGCTGATTCGCTCCTTTTTACAGGTGAAAGCCATGACCCTTGCAACCATTGATATTGGAGGAACTGGCATTAAGTTTGCTAGTCTAACTCCTGATGGAAAGATTTTAGATAAGATCAGCACACCGACGCCAGAGACTCTAGAAGAGTTGCTTGCTTGGTTGGACCAACGTTTGTCAGAACAAGACTATCGTGGGATTGCTATGAGTGTGCCAGGTGCAGTTAACCAAGAAACAGGAGTGATTGAGGGAATTAGCGCCATTCCTTACATCCATGGTTTTTCTTGGTATGAGGCCCTTGCTCATCACAAACTACCTGTTCATTTAGAAAATGATGCCAACTGCGTTGGGCTGAGTGAATTGCTGGCGCATCCTGAGATTGAAAATGCAGCCTGTGTTGTCATTGGTACAGGAATCGGTGGAGCCATGATTATCAATGGGAAGCTACACCGTGGTCGTCATGGTTTGGGCGGTGAGTTTGGCTACATGACAACCATCGAGCCTGCAGAAAAGCTCAATAACTGGTCGTTACTAGCTTCTACGGGGAACATGGTTCGTTATGTGATTGAGAAATCAGGTCAGTCTGACTGGGATGGCCGTAAGATTTACCAAGAAGCTGCAGCCGGCAATGCTCTTTGCCAGGAAGCCATTGAGCGTATGAATCGTAATCTTGCTCAAGGCCTGCTCAATATCCAGTATCTCATTGATCCAGATGTGATTAGCCTAGGTGGCTCTATCAGTCAAAACCCAGATTTTATCAAAGGTGTGCAAAAAGCAGTAGATACCTTTGTGGAAAGATATGAAGAATATACAATCGCTCCAGTCATCCAAGCTTGCACCTATCACGCAGATGCCAATCTCTACGGTGCCCTTGTCAACTGGTTACAGGAGGAAAACCAATGGTAAGTTTTACAGGACTTAGTCCCAAACAAGCCCAATCTATCGAAGTATTAAAAAATCACATTTCTCTACCAGATGTAGAGGTGGCAGTCGCTCAGTCTGATCAGGCCTCCATCTCTATCAAGGGTGAGGGTGGCCACTATCAATTGACCTATCGAAAACCTCATCAACTCTATCGTGCCTTGTCTGTGCTAGCAACAGCTTTAGAAGAAGGTGATAAGGTAGAGATTGAAGAACAAGCAGCTTATGAAGATTTAGCCTACATGGCTGACTGTTCGCGCAATGCCGTGCTCAATGTCGCATCTGCCAAGCAGATGATTGAAGTCTTAGCTCTGATGGGTTATTCAACCTTTGAGCTCTACATGGAAGACACTTATCAAATTGAAGGACAACCTTACTTTGGTTATTTCCGTGGGGCTTATTCAGCTGAGGAATTACAGGAAATCGAAGCATACGCTCAGCAGTTTGACATGACCTTTGTCCCATGTATCCAAACCCTGGCCCACTTATCAGCCTTTGTCAAATGGGGTGTCAAAGAAGTCCAGCAACTCCGCGATGTAGAAGACATTCTTCTCATCGGTGAAGAAAAAGTCTACGACCTGATTGACGGTATGTTTGCGACGTTATCTAAACTACAAACTCGCAAGGTCAATATCGGAATGGACGAAGCTCACCTAGTTGGTTTGGGACGTTACCTTATCCTGAACGGTGTGGTTGATCGGAGTCTCCTCATGTGCCAACACTTGGAGCGCGTGCTGGATATTGCAGACAAGTATGGTTTCCACTGCCAGATGTGGAGCGATATGTTCTTCAAGCTTATGTCAGCAGATGGGCAGTATGATCGTGATGTGGAAATTCCAGAGGAAACGCGCGTTTATCTTGATCGTCTCAAAGACCGTGTGACCTTGGTTTACTGGGATTATTATCAGGATAGCGAAGAAAAATACAACCGTAACTTCCGTAATCACCACAAGATTAGCCAGGATATCGCTTTTGCAGGTGGTGCCTGGAAGTGGATTGGCTTTACACCACACAACCATTTCAGTCGTCTTATCGCTCTTGAAGCTAATAAAGCCTGTCGTGCTAATCAGATCAAGGAAGTCATCGTGACGGGTTGGGGGGACAATGGTGGGGAAACAGCCCAGTTCTCTATCTTTCCAAGCTTGCAAATCTGGGCAGAACTCAGCTACCGCAATGATTTAGACCGTTTGTCAGCTCATTTCAAGACCAATACAGGTTTATCGGTTGAAGACTTCATGCAACTTGACCTTGCTAACCTCTTGCCAGATCTACCAGATAATCTCAGTGGGATTAACCCTAACCGTTATGTCTTTTATCAGGATGTTCTCTGCCCAATTCTTGACAAGCACATGACACCTGAACAGGACAAGCCACACTTTGCCCAAGCAGCTGAGACTCTTACTACTATCAAAGAAAAAGCAGGCATTTACGCTTATCTTTTCGAAACTCAGGCACAGTTGAATGCCATTTTAAGTAGTAAAGTGGATGTGGGGCGACGTATCCGTCAAGTTTATCAAGCTGATGATAAAGACAGTTTGCAAGGAATAGCTAGAGGAGAATTGCCAAAACTCAGAAGCCAGATTGAAATCTTCCATGCTCTCTTTAGTCAACAATGGTTGAAAGAAAACAAGGTCTTTGGCTTGGATACAGTAGACATTCGTATGGGTGGGCTCTTGCAACGGATCAAGCGCGCAGAAAGTCGCATTGAAAACTATCTAGCAGGCGAAATCTCTCGTATCGACGAACTAGAAGTAGAGATCTTGCCATTCAACGATTTCTACGGGGATCAGGACTTCGCAGCCACAACGGCTAACCAGTGGCATACTATTGCGACAGCTTCGACCATTTATACAACCTAGGAAAACTCTATTCAGGAAGAAAGTTTCTCGTGAAACATCCTTCTTATATAAAAAAGCTCTCCACATAAAATAATTTGTGGAGTTTTTTCTATAATTTGTAGTTTAAACTGTCCTAAAAATAAGAGTATACTATTTTTGTAAACGTTATCAAATTTAAAAATGTGAGATTATGAAGTTTTAGAAAATAAAAAGGGAGGAAATTATGAACAAGTTTTCAAAAACTTTAAGAGATAATTGGATTTTTCTCTTAATGGTTCTACCAGGAACAATTTGGTTGATTTTATTCTTCTACATTCCAGTTTTTGGGAATGTGGTTGCCTTCAAAGACTACCATATGACTGGTGAAGGATTCGTCCACAGTATTATAAATAGTAAATGGGTCGGACTAGATAACTTTAAATTCTTGTTTAGTTCCAAGGATGCCTTTGTCATCACTCGAAACACTGTACTTTACAACCTTGGATTTATCTTTATCGGTTTAATTGTGTCAGTTGGTATCGCCATTATCCTTAGTGAACTTCGCTCTAAGCAAATGGTTAAAATCTACCAAACATCTATGTTGTTCCCTTACTTCCTATCTTGGGTTATCATCAGTTTCTTTACAGATGCTTTCCTAAACATCGATAAAGGGCTTATCAACCACACCTTAGAAGCTCTTGGAATGAAGGGTATTAACTTCTACGCTGATGTAAGTATTTGGCCTTACCTTCTCCTTTTCCTAGGTATCTGGAAAGGCTTTGGATATAGTAGTGTGATGTACTACGCAACTATCATGGGTATTGACCCAACTTACTACGAAGCAGCGACAGTGGACGGTGCTAGCAAATGGCAACGTATCCGTAACGTAACCATCCCTCAGTTGACACCGCTTGTGACAGTATTGACCATCCTTGCAGTCGGAAATATCTTCCGTGCAGACTTCGGTCTCTTCTACCAAATCCCTCACAACGCAGGTCAGCTCTATAGTGTAACAAATGTATTGGACGTCTATGTCTTTAACGGATTGACTCAGACAGCAGATATCGGTATGGCTTCAGCAGCCGGTCTCTACCAGTCAGTCGTCGGTTTGATTCTCGTTATCCTATCAAACTTACTTGCAAGACGTGTTGATCCTAACTCAGCACTATTCTAGAAAGGAGGAGCATATGGCAAAAAAAATTCAAAAAGAAAAAATTGATAATGTTGGCATACACTCCTTCAGCAAAAAGGCAGATATTTTCTTTAGTATCATATCTGGTTTGCTGGCCTTCTCTTGTATCTTGCCTTTCATCTTCGTAATCATTATTTCAGTTACAGACGAAAAAAGTATTGTTCAATATGGATATAGTTTCTTCCCTTCTAAGTTTGGTGTAGATGGATTCCAATTCTTGGCTCAATTTAAAGACAAAATTTTGCAAGCACTCTTTATCTCAACCTTTGTGACAGTTGTCGGTACCTTGACAAACGTATTCATCACAACAACATACGCTTATGCCATCTCACGTTCAACATTTAAGTATCGCAAATTCTTTACAATCTTTGCTCTTCTTAGTATGTTGTTCAATGCTGGTTTGGTACCAGGCTATATCGTGGTAACTCAGCTACTTCACTTGGGTGATACTATTTGGGCCTTGATTGTTCCGATGCTTCTATCACCATTCAACATCATGTTGATGCGGTCTTTCTTCAAGAAAACCATTCCAGAAGCAATCCTCGAATCGGCTCGTATTGATGGTGCTAGTGAGGCGCGGATCTTCTTCCAAATCTGTTTACCACTCTCTCTTCCAGGGATTGCGACTATCACACTTTTGACAGCACTTGGATTCTGGAACGACTGGTTCAATGCCCTTCTTTACATCAAGAGTGACAACTTGTATCCATTGCAATATTTGCTCATGCAAATTCAAAACAACATGGATTACATTGCTAAGTCAGTTGGGATGTCAGGACAACTTGCAGTTGCCCTACCAAAAGAAACAGGCCGTATGGCTATGGTTGTAGTTGCAACTATTCCGATCGCGATTCTATATCCGTTCTTCCAACGCTACTTTGTAAAAGGTTTGACTATCGGTGGTGTTAAAGAATAAGAGACGCTGAGAAACAAGCTTTCTCTTCTCTATCTAACTTTTCATCATAAGGAAAGTTACTCATTAAAATTGTTTATAAATTAAAAATAAAAAAAGGAGTTTTTATCATGAAAAACTGGAAAAAATATGCTTTTGCTTCTGCTAGCCTTGTCGCTTTAGCTGCTAGCCTTGCAGCTTGTGGAAACCTTAAAGGAAACAACCAAAAGGCTGCTGACTCAGCTTCAGGTGATAAAACTGTTATCAAAATGTACCAAATCGGTGACAAACCAGATAACTTGGATGAATTGCTAGAAAATGCAAACAAAATCATCGGAGAAAAAGTTGGTGCTAAATTGGATATCCAATACCTTGGTTGGGGTGACTACGGTAAGAAAATGTCAGTTATCACTTCATCAGGTGAAAACTATGATATCGCATTTGCAGATAACTACGTAGTAAACGCTCAAAAGGGTGCTTATGCTGACTTGACAGAATTGTACAAGAAAGAAGGAGCTGATCTTTACAAAGCGCTTGACCCAGCTTACATCAAAGGTAACACTATAAACGGTAAAATTTACGCTGTTCCAGTTGCAGCTAACGTTGCATCTTCACAAAACTTTGCCTTCAACGGCCCACTTCTTGAAAAATATGGTATCGATATTTCAGGTGTAACTTCATACGAAACACTTGAACCAGTCTTGAAACAAATTAAAGAAAAAGCTCCAGATGTAGTGCCATTCGCTGTTGGTAAAAACTTTATTCCATCAGAAAACTTTGACTACCCAGTTGCAAATGGTCTTCCATTCGTCATCGACCTTGAAGGCGACACTACTAAGATCGTAAACCGTTACGAAGTTCCTCGTTTCGTAGAACACTTGAAGACTATGCACAAATACTATGAAGCAGGATACATTCCAAAAGACGTAGCAACTAGTGATACTTCATATGACCTTACTCAGGATACTTGGCTTGTTCGTGAAGAAACAGTGGGACCAGCTGACTACGGTAGCAGCTTGCTTTCTCGTGTTGCTAACAGAGACATCCAAATCAAACCATTTACTAACTTCATCAAGAAAAACCAAACAACTCAAGTTGCAAACTTTGTAATCTCAAACAACTCTAAGAACAAAGAAAAAGCAATGGAAGTGTTGAACCTCTTGAACACTAACCCAGAACTCTTGAACGGTCTTGTTTACGGTCCAGAAGGCAAGAACTGGGAAAAAGTTGAAGGTAAAGAAAACCGTGTTAAAGTCCTTGACGGATACAAAGGAAACACTCACATGTCAGGATGGAACACTGGTAACAACTGGATCCTTTACATCAACGAAAACGTTACAGATGAACAAATTGCACAATCTAAGAAAGATTTGGAAACTGCAAAAGAATCTCCAGCGCTTGGATTCATCTTCAACACTGACAACGTGAAATCTGAAATCTCAGCTATCACTAACACTATGCAACAATTCGATACAGCTATCAACACTGGTACTGTAGACCCAGAAAAAGCTATTCCAGAATTGATGGAAAAACTTAAATCTGAAGGTGCTTACCAAAAAGTATTGGATGAAATGCAAAAACAATACGACGAATTCTTGAAAAGCAAAAAATCATAAGAATAATTGATTTCGTGTATTCATTCCTAAAAATTGCAATCACTATCTTGTCTGGGTATTTCCAGATGGGGTGGTGATTCTTTTTAGAGTAAATACATATAATTATCTGCATTTTGAACCCAGGCATTTGCCTTACAAGTAGCGTTGGTAATAGGTACATGAAAAAATACCATCTTATTTTCAAAACTAGTGCAATCTTATCCTACTTATTTTTCGTATATGGACTTTCTCAGCTAACACTTATAATCCAAAACTACTGGCAATTTTCTTCTCAAATTGGCAATTTTTTCTGGATTCGAAATCTTGTCAGTCTAGTCTTCATCGGACTGATGGTATGGATATTAGTCAAGACAGGTCATGGATATCTTTTTGTTATTCCAAAGAAAAAATGGCTTTGGTATACAGTTTTGACGATTCTCGTAGCTGTGCTTCATATAACGTTTAATTTCCAAACGGCTAGACATGTTCAGTCTACCTATGAAGGTTGGGCCGTGTTAATCGGTTATAGTGAGACAAATTTTGCCGAGTTGGGACTCTACCTATCCTTATTTTTTCTAGGACCTCTGATGGAAGAGTTGATTTATAGAGGATTGCTCCAACATGCTTTCTTTAAAGATTCGAAATTTGGGCTTGACCTGATTCTCCCTTCGGTTTTATTTGCTCTTCCTCACTTTACAAGTTTTCCCAGTGTACTAGATATTCTTGTTTTTGCGACATTTGGAATCTTTTATGCGGGTCTAACTCGTTATACCAAGAGTATCTATCCTGGTTATATCGTTCATGTTATCAATAATATCGTTGCAACATTGCCATTTTTGTTAACATTTCTTCATCGAATATTCAGTTAAAACAAGACCTGTTTTCAAGTCTTGTTTTTAATTTTCGGTCAAATAAATTGCATTCGCTTTCTTGAGGGAGTATACTGGTATAGTTGAATGAAAAATTCTGATAATTTAATCTTAGAAAAGAGAATCTTATGGCAAAACCTATTCGTGTTTTACTTTACTATAAATATGTTCCCATCGAAAACGCAGAACAATTTGCGGCTGACCACTTGGCTTTCTGTAAGTCTATTGGCCTCAAGGGCCGTATCCTAGTGGCTGACGAAGGGATCAACGGAACTGTTTCTGGTGACTACGAAACAACGCAAAAATACATGGACTATGTTCACAGCCTTCCAGGGATGGAAGACCTCTGGTTCAAGATTGATGAAGAAGAAGAGCAAGCTTTCAAGAAGATGTTTGTTCGCTACAAAAAGGAAATCGTTCACCTTGGGTTAGAAGATGAAAACTTTGACGAGGACATCGATCCTCTTGAAACAACAGGTGCTTACTTGTCTCCAAAAGAATTCAAAGAAGCTCTTCTAGATGAAGATACCGTTGTTCTTGATACTCGCAATGACTACGAGTACGATCTTGGACATTTCCGTGGAGCTATCCGTCCGGATATCCGCAATTTCCGTGAGTTGCCACAATGGGTCCGTGATAACAAAGAAAAATTCATGGATAAACGTGTCGTTGTTTACTGTACAGGTGGAGTCCGCTGTGAGAAATTCTCAGGTTGGATGGTCCGTGAAGGCTACAAAGATGTCGGTCAATTGCACGGAGGAATTGCGACTTATGGGAAAGATCCAGAAGTTCAAGGGGAACTTTGGGATGGGAAAATGTACGTATTTGATGAACGTATCGCAGTCGATGTCAACCATGTCAATCCAACCATTGTAGGGAAAGATTGGTTTGATGGAACACCATGTGAACGCTATGTCAACTGTGGAAATCCATTCTGTAACCGCCGTATCTTGGCATCAGAAGACAACGAAGACAAATATCTCCGTGGTTGCTCACACGAGTGTCGTGTTCATCCACGCAATCGTTACGTTTTAGAGCATGAATTAACGCAAGATCAAGTTATCGAGCGTCTAGCAGCGATTGGTGAGAACCTAGATCATTCTGAAGTTATATAATAGATATTAACAGCCTTTCAGGGCTGTTTTTCTATGCTTTTGACCAAAAAATCTTAAATTTGTTTCTGCATCTTTCAGGAAAATGGTGTATACTATATGTAAACGATTTCAAAGGAGACCATTTATGGTGAAAACATTTTTTATTCCAAATAAACAAAGTATTCTAGGACAACAGGAGATTCTTACGGCCAAATCAATTTTAGGTTTAGTAGAAGGCCTAGAGTCGCATAGTTATGATGCTGTCTATCTCCGTCAACCCCTTAATCGCCTCGAGTATATCGAGTGTGGAATCGTGGGCAAATCTCAGTTCCTCTTTAAAGTTCGCTACCTAGACTCTCAAAAAGGCTATCAAGTAATCATTCCTGACTTGATTACAAGAGCTGATTGGGAGATTGTAGAAGCTCTCTTGCAAGCCTTATCTAGTAAGGTCGGTGAAGAAGTTGAAGGCTTGGCAGACTTTGATTTGGAAAATTATTTCCACGATACTGTTAAAAACTATTTGGCGGATAAGGGTGCTCGTTTGGGCTTCTGCCAAGGAATTCTATCACCTGTTTACTTTGACAAGAAGGATTTAGAAAGCTTCTTAAAAGAAGATGGTTTGGCACGTTTTGAAGCATTAGTCAAAAAGGTTCAAGGGTCGGATGCATATCCTGCCAGCGCAAAATTTTATCCAGATGGAGAAGGTAAGGTTCATGGTATCTACCACCTAGCTCAGGGAGTAAAAACTATCTTACCAAAAGAACCTGTGATTCCAGCGCCTTACGTTGAACAGTTAGTAGGCAAGGAGCTTGTATGGGAGATTGACCTGGTGAAAATCTCTGGAGATGGTTCAAAACCAGAAGACTATGAAGCAGTAGCTAGACTGGATTATCAAGCGTTTTTAGAAGCTTTGCCAAAAGAACTTTATCAGGACTTAGATGCTAACCAAGTAGAAGTAGGCCCTGTTTTAGGGAAAGATTTTGAGAACTTAGTAAAAGGTAACTAGAGGCATAAATGAAAGATATTGGTTTTAAATAATGTGAAAAGGCAGATTTTTGGTCTGCTTTTTATGTAAGATAAAATCCTGTCAAGAGTGACAGGATTTTATCTTACATAAAAGCAAGGATTCGAAGATAGTCAAAAACAAGAGCCATTTCTGCTAGGAAAAAGAGAAATAGGATGCTTCCGTTGACTAGAAAGGCTAAGAGAAGGCGATAGAAGGAGTCAACTTGACTGTCCTTGCTAGGTCTTGAAATGATATAGAGGTTACCAAGTAGAACCATGCCCATACTAATGAGGCAGAGAAGAGCCGCAAAGCGTAGACCGTTAAAGAAGGCAAAGAAGCTAGCAATACCTGTCAAGAGAATTGGGATAGCCAAGAGTCTGCTATGTACTTGAAAGGCTCTTTCCAATGTCCAATCACTGTCCTGATCGACAAAACGTTTGACTACAAATCCACCCATGAGGATAGAGAAGAAGAACAAACTTGTCGCTACCAGGATGGAGAAGATAGAAAAGAGATTTAGTGAAGGGAGATGCTGGAGAGCTTTAGAGTCGATGGCTGCCATGCGGCCGTAGTAGCCTTGCTTGGCGTGATAAACTGTAAAGAGGAAACTCGTGGCAGAAAAGATAGTTAGGAGCGCAAAAGCAGTGTAACTGTGTTTTTTATCTGTATCGAAACTTGCTGTCGGTTCTTTAAGGGCACCTTGTAACCAAATCCAAAAATCAGCCAATTCTTCTTTGAAGATTGCAGTTTTTGTAGATGTAGGGTCTGGTAAAAATGGGCTTTCCAAAGATTTGCTGGTTAAAGGTTTGCTTGTCTGAGAAACTTCTTCAACAGGTTCTTCTGACTTGTCTGTCTTTGTTACCAGTTCTTCTTCAGCTTCTTCAGTTTCTTCTTCTTCAGCCTCTACTTTTTCTAGGTCAGTTTCCTGATTTTCAGGATTGGCTTGAGGATTTTCCTCAACTACTGGCGCCTCTTCTCTTGCCTCTGAATCTTCTTCAAGGAGAACTGAGTCGGATGGGCTATCTTTTTTATCATTGTTGGCTGTTTTTTCGAAATCAGCACTTTCAAACCATTCTTGAGTCATAATAGACCTCCCTTTTTTGATTAATTTTTGAGTAGTAACTACTAGTTGTCTTTATTCATGATTTCTATAAGAAAGCATGCGACCTTATTATGGGAAATAGATACTTTGATTCGATTTTGCGACGAGGAGATCTTGCGTATCTTTTTTTTCTGTTTTGTAAGGGTTAGCTAATGCTTCACCTTTACTACCTCCCGTAGGTATGTCACGTCTGTCTCGATGCCAACGATAGATATCACCATGTTCAGCAGAAAACTCAACATTGATTCGATCAAGTTCCTTTTGAGATAACTCGAATGAGATATCTTTTCTTGCCTCGAATTCCACTCGACCATGCACTTGGATATCGTCTGCCTCGATATGTTCATGATCTGCTTGGATGCGGCTATCTGTTAGACTGGTTTCAAATACATTGACAATTCCAGTTGTAGTCAGTTGGCTATTTTTAATCTCGCTATCAGTGATACGAAGAAGAAAGCCATTTGACAGAATCTTGGCATTGTTGATTTTTGCATTGGAAATTGAAAGGATACGATGGTCAACCTGAGCTGTAAGATTTTTTAAGTCCTTTCCTCTTGGTAATGAGAGTACGATTTCATCATTGCGGCTAGAAATTCCGCTTGCGATAAAGAGGATACCTTCGATACTAGAACCTATAGAGCGACGTGTAGTTGATTTAGTATCAGTTATTTCAAGACTTTTCTCTTTGATAGAGTGTTGAAGGTTCTCTTTTTCAGAGATGGTCGGGTGATACTGGAGGTGGATCTTATCATCGTTTGACTCCGTAATGACGAGCGAATGTTCTGTTAGTGAGATGTTTAGATTTTCAATATCTTTATCAAAAACGAGCTCTTCCATTCGGCTTTCAAAGACTGGATTTTGAGACATTGCTAGGAGGCTTCTGACACCATCGGTTTGGATGCCGATGATTATCATGGCAAAACCAATGATACTAGTAACAACACCAAAGATAAGAAATCCTTTTGTTAATTTACGCATGACTTTCACCTCTCTTTCCTCTATTAAGAATCCACTGAATAAGTCGAAGGATTAGTAATCCAAAGAAACGTGCTACATAGGAAGTCGCTAGTAAGACTAGAGACGAAGCCCCGATAGCTAGTAAACCTCCACCAAAAATCAGCACAAAAGCAGATGTAGATTCAGCCAGGACGTAGAAGCTTTCAAATAGGAGAACGCCTCCTAGGATTAGTCCAGCTGCTGATACAGCAAAGAAGGCTAAAAGTACACTAACCGCAGCGATAAAAATCCCGATGATAGCCATGAGAAGACCAATCCCGACTGGAATCCCAATAGGTGCAGCCAGAAGTGCGATGATTGCGATTTGTAAAACCTGACGGTTGTTCTTATTGGAATTTTCTTCGTTGATTTTTTTATCAAGAAGTGTAGTCAGGACATCATGGGCAGCTTCTTTTGGACTTCCCAGGCTAGCTATTAGGTCTTCCTCGCCTTCAGGACCAGCATCATCAAAGAGTTCTTTGAAGTAATCCATGGCTTCGATGCGATCAGCTTGAGGAAGCTTCATCAGATAGGCTTCAAGCTGATTCAAATATTCAGTTCTTGTCATGGCGAATGCTCCCTTCTATGATGCCGTTGATAGTGTCAGTATAGAGTGTCCATTCTTCTCGAAGGACAAATAGTTGCTCCTCTCCAATTTCTGTCAAGGAGTAGTACTTGCGCATCCGACCTTGGTATTCGCGAGAGTATGTAGTCAGATAGCGGTTGGTCTCCAGTTTTTTCAAGATGGGGTAGAGAGTAGATTCCTTGATTTTGGCGATGAGTTTAATGGTTTGGCTAATTTCATAACCATAGGAATCCCCTTGTTCTAGAATGGCCAAGATGAGAAATTCAATCAAGGCCGATGATGTTGGAAAATACATGGGGCACCTCCTTTTTTAGTATGTAAAAATTTTATATATAATTATTCTACACATACATCATACATCTAAATGAAAGCCCTGTCAAGTAATATGTGTAAAATTTTTATATATAAAAATCTCCTAGTAAAAACTAGAAGATTGGAGGCTGTTTTGCATTACTTTGAGGCAATGCTTATCTGTAATCCTCATCATAAATGGGCGGAAGATAAAAATACTTGTCTTCAATCTTGATTTTGGCACAGAGGATGCCGTTTTGATAGACATATCCGTTAAATGGAGGATAGCTATCCAAGTTTTTTAGGATATTCTCAGGCAAAGAACTAAAATTGTAATCCCTCAGAGCCCCAGAACCAATCAATCTTTCAGTCCGATAAGCCTTGATTTCTTTTTCATATTTTTTGAGAAATGCTTCTCGTTTGCTTTCAAAGAGAGCCAAATCTCCATCATCTAACTGGTAATAGCGTTCATAACCAGCAATCCAAGAAATATAAACACACAGTAAAGATTTTTCTATCTCAGGAGAGTAGCCAATTGTAAAGTAATTTTCTTTGTCGACCTGCCGATTTTCGACTGTGATAGTTTGTATAAAGTTAGTCATGATAATCTCCGTTTCAAGAATGAACTAGAAAGATTTCTCATTTAAAAATCTTTTAGCTCATCAAAGATTTCTATAAATTTTTCTTTGTCCATCCCTAAATCTTCAGGTAGTAAATCTAAGATCTCAACTAGAGCACTATAGATATCCTCTCTCTCGATTGTTTCAATAAAACAGTTACGTTTGTCCATTTTATTGAAACCTTGAGTATATTCTCTTATGAGAACTTCTACGTTTGTCATAGTGTTCTCATTGGGGTTTTCTAGAAGCTTTATAAGGCTTGCTCTAGTCTTTCTATATAGAGAGGCTGCTTTTTTTGCGTTTGCGGTTGAAATATTCTCTTGACCATCCCATGAGCGAAATGGATTGTCTAGGTTTTGGGCTAGCCATTCAGCTTTTCTCGGTTTTGTTATCCAAAGATTCAGTCCCTTGTCCTGCTGTTTTTTATAATATTTTTTGGCCACTTTAGCGGCCTCTTCTGGTAAGCTGCTCATCCAAAACATGCTTAATCGAGGTAAATCTTCTGGTTTGGGAATATCCTCTGCAGTAAAGCCAAACAAATCAACAGTTGAAAAATTGACTAACTCTTTGAACTCTGATAATTTATGGAAATTAAGAATATGACCAGGTTTCCCCCACAATCTTAATTCCCTAAGATTTGGATAGTTATTCAAGATTTGTGCAAAGTCTATTTCAAGGATGTTAGAACAATGGATGGCTCCCAAATCCTTTAATCCCAGTACCTTAGGCAGAGAACGATCAAGTTGTAATCGTAAGCTGGCTCCATGATCCTTTACAAGTATCTGACAATTGTCGCTCATGTCTCCTAATAAGAGTAGCTCCTCCAGATCATCATTCAATATAAGTTCCTCTACACCTGTCAAATCAATGGAAAGTCGATGTATGGATGTCTTAGAAAAATCCAGTTTTGTTTGTCCATGCTTTTCAAGAACTAGTTCTGTAATAAAAGGAGTCGACTGCAAATATTCATATATATTTTTGTGCCATTTAGTTAATGCCAACTTAGATAAGCAAGGAAATACTTTTAATTCTGATGCGTCTTCAAAAGGCGTCCACTCGTCATTGATATTGTGTTTAGAAATACGATACTCATTTCCTGCAAATGAAACTTTTTCCTTGCTTTTATCTGCTTTCTTAAATAAATCTCTTTTTTCTTTTGGTATTTCTTGCCATTTCAGTTGCCTATAAATATCGTAACCATTTCCCCAAAACATAGCATATGTGTTTGTGCTTTCAGTTGTTAATGGTGTTGTATTACCAATAAAAATATAATGTGACGGTACATGAATATCAACATTACTAAGATGTAAGTTTCTTTCCCAGTACATAAAATCTATATAGAGTGGCTTCAAAGAAGATAGTTCTTCTTCTCTAAGAGGTTCTTCTCCTGACCAGTCTAATGACAGCAGGACAGCCTGAGGCTTTTTCTCCCCCTCTTCGATCTTGGTTATCTGGCAAGCTATGTATTTTTTTAGATGGGTATTGTAAACACAATAGACGTCCCCTGCTTTTGCTAGCATATAAATTTCTCCTTAAATGTTACTACATTTTCAATAGTCTTTTTAGACTTTTAAACAAATACTTGTTTGTAATTGAGTTAAAACAAGTAAAGTTCTTTAAGATTTTATTTTAGATAGATTTCTGGTTTCTCAATGACTGAGCCATACTTCAATTTTGGTAATTGAAGGATTTTATGATGCAAAAGTTTAACCTCCTTGGAAGGTTTGATTGTTAGATATTCTAGCTTTATCAGATTAATGATTGAAGTTGCGTCCTTACTTTTTTGGATACCAGTAAAAAAGTTGAAATAGCGTAACTATGGTATATCATTTAAAAAGTTAGAGGAATCTACATGGATGTTTTTAGGGGCAAAACAATCCCCTTCAATTGAGAGAGTTTCGACTTCTTTGAGAGATAAATTGTATAGTTGTTTCCATCATAGGTATATTATAGCATGTTTAGGATTCAGGGAAGTCTTGTGAAGAGTCTTATCAAACATTTTTAAAAGAAAAAGCCAGACATCCGTCTGACTTGAAAAGTATTTCTCGTTGAGTTGAATTTCAACCTTTTAAAGGATTTTATCCGCTCGGTCCACTATAAAGACTGAAATAATGATAATGATATCAATAATTAGAAGAGCCAGTACGGCTGGGACCCAAGATTGGAAAAAGTTAAAACTGTAACCAAAGAGGGCTGGGCCGATGGCTGCCAAAATGTAGCCACCGGTCTGGGCAAGTCCAGACAATTGAGCCGTCTTTTCAGGTGAGCTTGTTTTGATAGAGAAGCAAACCATGAGATAGGGGAAAAGTGCGCTACAGGCAGTACCAATTAAGAGATGGGCCACCAACCAGTAGAGGAAACTGTTGCTCGGGTATAAAAGCATAGCAATTCCAAGCATTCCAGCCAGAGAGACGATTGTTAACATGATTTGACGGTGACGATTGGACAAACGAGTCGTTAGACTTGGAATGGTCATGGAGAAGGGGATACTAGTCAGAGAAAAGATAGAAGCTAAAAGACCGGCATCTGTGTGAGATAAACCAGCACTGATTGCCATGGTAGGTAACCAGGTCATACTAGTGTAAAAGAGTAAGGATTGGAGACCGCAAAAAATCATGATAGCCCAAACCTGCTTGTTTTTTAAGATATTCTCTTTCTTTTGTTTTTTCTCATGCCCTTCCAGAAAATGGTTGTACCCATGGTTGGGTAACCAAATGAAGAAGGTTAGCAAGCAGAGAAGGCTTAGACAAAGGATTAAACCTTTCCAAGAAGTAGCTTGAGTGATAGGGACAGAGATGTAAGAGGAGAGGGCAGTTGCAATCCCCATAGAAGTCACATAAAGTGTTGTCAGAAAACTGATTTTTTGCGGGTAGTTTGCCTGAATGACACTAGGAAGAAGCACGTTGAAAATAGCGATACTTGCTCCGATAAGTAAGGTTCCCAGATAGAGCAGAGGGAGATTGAAGATACGAATCACTGAACCGACGGTCAAGACGATAAGACTATAGGTGAAAAGGTGCTCAAGTCCAATTTTTTGAGCCAAACGGGTCGCAAAAGAGGAGAAAAGGGCGAACATCAAGAGAGGAAGACTCGTCAAAACACCAAGTGAACTGACCTCAACTCCTAAACCTTGAGCAATATCTCCTAAAATAGTCGGTAAGGCCGTAAAAGGAGCTCTTAAGACCGCTCCAATTAAGATAATTCCTAGAATAAAAAAGAGTGATCGTTTTTTCATGTGGACCTCAATAAGCTGATTTTGATAACAGCTTATTTTAAGGCTTTTTCCTATAGATGTCAAGATGGCGTGAGGGAATCCGTCTTTTAGCTGCGAAAAATCATTGAAAAAAGTTTGATAGATTTACTAGTTTTTTTCTGGGATTCAAATAAAAATAGGAAAGTCTGAAAAATTGTGATAAAATAGTGAAAGAAAATCTATAAATTGGAGAAGTACTGTGTCTGAAAATCGTAAATTTAGCGTATTGATGTCAGTCTATGTTAAAGAAAATCCAGCCTTTCTAGAAGAGGCAGTAGAGAGTATCTTACATCAAACGCTCAAACCTAGCGAAGTGGTAATCGTCGAAGATGGTCCACTGACACCTGAACTGTATCAAGTTTTGGGAAAATTGGAAGCACAGTCAAGTATTCCAATCAAACGTTGTCCGCTTGTTCAAAATCGTGGTCTAGGTTTGGCGCTTCAGTTTGGTGTCTTACAGTGCCAATATGACGTTATTGCCCGTATGGATACAGATGACATTGCTGTCGAAGACCGTTTCGAACAACAGTTTGAATTGATGGAAAAAGAAAACTTGGACCTGCTAGGTGGTCATATCGCAGAGTTTATCGACCAACCAGATGAGATTGTGTCTTACCGTCGTGTGCCGATTAAGCATGAGGATATCGTTGCCTACCAACGTATGAGAAGTGCCTTTAATCACATGACTGTTATGTTCAAAAGAAAGATGGTTCTAAAGGCTGGCAACTACGAAGACGGTCTCTATATGGAAGATGATCTCCTTTGGCTCAATATGATTAGTGCAGGAGCTCGAACTGGGAATGTGGATCAGATTCTATGTAAGGTGCGAGTGGGAGCAGGGATGTTTGAACGTCGTGGTGGCCTTCGCTATCTAAAACTCTATCGCCAAGCACGAAAGAGAATGCACGAGCGTGGACAGATTTCTTACGGTGAATATCTGAAAAGTGTCTTAATCCAAGTTGTTGTTGCCCTCTGTCCAGGCTTTATACGACAGTTTATATTTTTAAAACTTCTAAGAAAAAGCAAGTAATTGTAGCCAATTGGATTTTAAAAATTTATCTGAAGATTACTAGAAAATGTGATTTTGTGTAGGAGGATACCATTCACATGAATAAAAAAATAACAGATTACGTAATTGATCTGGTTGAAGTATTAAATAAACAACAGAAACAAATATTTTGGGGATTTTTTGATATTGCCAGTATGGTCTTATCAATTATTGTTTCCTATATTCTATTTTATGGCTTGATTAATCCAGCCCCGGTAGACTATGTCATTTACACAGGCCTAACCTTCCTTTTCTACCAGCTTATGATTGGATTTTGGGGGCTGAATGCTAGTATTAGTAGATATAGCAAAATCACAGATTTTATGAAGATTTTCTTCGGAGTGACTATCAGTAGTATCTTCTCTTATGTGATCTGCTATGCTTTCTTGCCACTCTTTTCTGTCCGCTTTATCGTACTCTTTATCCTATTAACAACTTTCTTGATTCTACTTCCTCGTATCACTTGGCAGTTGATTTACTCAAGACGTAGAAAGGGAAATGGCGAAGGAGAACACCGTCGTACCTTCTTGATTGGTGCAGGCGATGGTGGTGCGCTCTTTATGGACAGCTACCAACATCCTACTAGTGACCTTGAACTGGTTGGGATTTTGGATAATGATGAAAAGAAAAAAGGACAAAAGCTTGGGAAAATCCCAGTTTTGGGTTCTTATGATGATCTACCAGAATTGGCTAAACGCTATAGAGTTGAAAAAGTTATCGTTGCGATTCCGTCACTAGATCCATCTGAATATGAGCGAATCCTGCAAATGTGTAACCATATCGGTGTAAAATGCTATAAGATGCCGATGATTGAGTCAGTTGTGCAAGGCATCCAACCTCAAGCAGGTGGTTTCCAGAAGATTGATATCACAGACCTTTTAGGACGTAAGGAGATTCAGCTTGATGAATCACGTCTGGGTTCTGAAATCACTGGTAAAACCATCTTGGTGACCGGTGCCGGAGGATCAATCGGTTCAGAAATCTGTCGTCAGGTTAGTCGTTTCAATCCTGAACGTGTCATTCTGCTCGGTCATGGAGAAAACTCTATTTATCTTATTTACCATGAATTGATTCGCAAGTTCCAGGAAATTGATTTTGTTCCTGTCATTGCTGATATTCAAGATTACGATCGTTTGCTTCAAGTTTTTGAGCAGTACGAACCAGCTATTGTTTACCATGCTGCAGCCCATAAACATGTTCCGATGATGGAGCGTAATCCAAAAGAAGCCTTCAAGAATAACATCCTTGGAACTTATAATGTTGCTAAGGCAGTTGACGCTGCTCGAGTTCCAAAAATGGTCATGATTTCGACAGATAAGGCCGTTAATCCACCAAACGTAATGGGAGCAACTAAACGTGTGGCTGAGTTGATTGTTACAGGTTTTAACCAACGTAGCCAATCAACCTATTGTGCGGTGCGTTTCGGTAACGTACTCGGTAGTCGTGGTAGTGTGATTCCTGTTTTTGAACGTCAGATTGCTGAAGGTGGTCCTGTAACGGTGACAGACTTCCGAATGACTCGTTACTTTATGACTATTCCAGAAGCTAGTCGTTTGGTGATTCATGCGGGCGCTTATGCCAAGGATGGGGAGGTCTTTATCCTTGATATGGGCAAACCAGTACGCATTTACGACTTGGCTAAGAAAATGGTTCTACTCAGTGGCCATACTGAAAATGAAATTCCAATCGTAGAAGTAGGGATCCGTCCAGGTGAAAAACTATATGAAGAGTTACTTGTATCAACTGAATTAGTTGACAATCAAGTAATGGACAAAATCTTTGTTGGTAAGGTAAATGTGATGCCTCTTGAAATAATCAATCAGAAGATTGAAGAGTTCCGTACTATGCAGGGTTCTGAGTTGAAGAGAGCTATTATTAGCTTTGCTAACGAAACAACACATGTTGACTAAATATAGATAATCTCTTTTTTCTAGATTTCGAGAGACTTTCAGAGTTTTTTGAACAAACTTGTTATTATTGAACAGATATGGTAAACTATAGTAAATAAAAAATTAGGGAGTAACTTATGATTAACGCTTATAAGAATTTTTTTAAAGGATATGTAGATTTTGCAGGCCGTTCAACACGTTCCGACTATTGGTGGGTTTGGCTTGGAAATATTATTCTTTATATTCCTTTCTTCTTAACATACGGAAATGCTCTGGCTAATTCGCGAAACGAGGGTGCTCTTATATCTTTGGGCTTTATCGCTATTATCTATTTTATTTTTGGCCTAGCACTTTTATTGCCGTCACTTGCTTTGATGGTCCGTCGCCTTCGTGATGCTGGTTTCCACTGGGCATTGATCTTTATTTTATTCGTTCCACTAGGTAGTATTGTTCTTCTAGTACTTTTCGCTATGCCAACAAAGGAAACACTATAAGATTAACTATCTGAAGAATGCTACAAGGACTAAGAAGTTTCAATCTTGCATAGGACTTCTTGAATATTATTGAACAATTTGCTAACACTCCCAGGTCTTTTACTAGATTTGGGAGTGTTCTATAACTGTACAGTATCTACTAGTAAAATAAAAAATGGGAGTATCCTATGATTAATGCGTATAAAAATTTTTTTAAGAATTATGCAGAGTTCACTGGACGTTCAACGCGGCCAGATTACTGGTGGGTTTGGCTAGGAAACTTTATTCTTTCTATTCCTTTCTGGATTATCTATTTCTACACCGTATTTCTTAGTGCCGTGATGGATTCAATAAACGATTCAGTGAGCGAAGCGACTTTTATGGTATTTGGCTTAGTTGTTATTATTTATGCAGTTTTCTACCTAGCAATCTTAGTGCCAACACTAGCTTTGTCGGTTCGCCGTTTGCGTGATGCTGGATTCCACTGGGCCTTTATCTTCCTTCACTTTGTTCCAATGGTCGGACGTTTTGCTCTATTAGTTCTGCTAGCTATGCCAAGTAAGGAAGTAGAAATAGTAACAACCAATAGGCCTAAAGAAGTTGAAAGCGAAGAAGTTTCCCCTTTTGAATAATTGGACGAATATGGGGAATGTCATTCTCCTCATTATGATCAGACAAAAAGCTCCCAAACCTAACTTTTAGGCTGGGAGTCTTTTGTTTAACGTTTTAATTGTAGATGCTGTAAAATGTCTATTGGGTGGTGAGCAATCCAGTCAGGATGATAGGTCATGAGCTCCGTTTCATCGCCAAATCCCCAAGTAACCGCTAGTTTTTTAATGCCAGTTTCTTGGGCGCCAATCATATCAAACTTGGTATCTCCAACAATAACCACTTTTTCTGGAGCTAAATCATGTGTTGTTATAGCTTGACGAATAACATCTGCCTTGTGCAATGCTTGAGGGCTAGAACCATAGATACCATCAAAGAATTGATTGATCTCAAAGTTGCTGGTCATATCAATTGCAGTTGGTGTATTCTTCGTAGTAGTGATATAGAGTGGGTATTGTTGAGCTAGTTCAGTTAGCAGGTTTTTGATTTGTGGAAAGAGCTGGGCTTCGTAAACTCCCTTTTCCTTATAGTAGGAACGATAAAGCTGGATAGCTGTTTCAACTTGATCTGCTGGGAGGCAACTAGCGAAACTTGTTTCTAATGGTGGCCCCATAAAGCCACGGATGGTTTTTGCATCTGGACTAGGGACTCCCAGTTGTTCGAAAGTATAGGTGAACCCATTGTGAATACCGATTGAACTATCTACAAGGGTTCCATCTAGATCGAAAAAGATGGCTGATAGAGATGACATTGATTCTCCTCATAATGATGAAATTATTCACCGAAGATTTCTTTTTGAAGGCGACGACCTGTCGGTGTGGCAGCAAGGCCTCCCTCGGCAGTTTCACGAAAGGCGGTTGGAAGACTAGAGCCCACTTGGTACATGGCATCAATGACTTCATCAACTGGGATTTTTGATTCGATACCAGCTAAGGCCATATCGGCTGCGATAAAGGCGAAGCTTGCTCCCATGGCGTTACGCTTAACGCATGGAACTTCAACCAAACCTGCAACGGGATCGCAGATAAGACCAAGCATGTTTTTGATAACGAAGGCGATGGCCTGGCTCGCTTGATAAGGGGTTCCGCCTGCAGCTAGGGTTAAGGCAGCAGCACTCATGGCTGAAGCTGAACCAACTTCGGCTTGACAACCACCTTCGGCACCTGAGATAGAAGCATTGTTCGCAATGACGAGACCAAAAGCACCCGCAGCAAATAAGAAGTCTAGTTGTTGTTCATGAGTTAGACCCAACTTTTGAATAGCAGCTGTGAGGACTGCGGGAAGACAACCGGCACTACCAGCAGTAGGAGTTGCACAGACCAATCCCATCTTGGCATTGTGTTCATTAACGGCGATAGCGTTACGGGCGGCAGACAAGACAGTGAAGTCAGACAGCGTCTTTCCTTTTTTGATGTAGTGGTCGAGCTTGGCAGCATCACCACCTGTCAAACCGCTACGAGATTTCTTTTCACTAAGGCCAAGTTCAACAGAAGCTTTCATAACCTCAAGATTGCGTTCCATGAGGAGGAGAACTTCTTCTCGCTCACGACCAGTTAGCTCAAACTCAGTTGTAATCATGAGTTCAGCAACATTTCCTTGAAAATCTAGTTCGGCTTGTTCGACTAATTCTTTGATAGAGTAAAACATATTTTCTCCTATTGAAAGAAATTGACATTGTGCAAATGAGGAATTTTACGAATTTCTTCGATAGATTCTTCACAGTTGCGACTATCAACTTCGATAATCATAATGGCTTTCTCCCCGGCCTTTTCTCGGGTCACATTCATTTGAGCGATGTTAATGTCAAAGCGTGATAGGGCCTCTGTCACATGAGCAATCATACCTGGAACATCTTGATGAACGATGATAATAGTAGGTGTATTCATGTTGAGGGATACCGCAAAACCATTGAGTTCTGTCACCTGGATATTTCCACCGCCGATTGAAATTCCTGTTACGCTGATAGTCTTACGATCGTTCTTAACAGTGATTTTCGTAGTATTTGGGTGGGGAGCATTACTGTCCTTTTGGATGGTCCATACGATTTTAATGCCACGCTTATGAGCAATTTCTAAACTATTTGGAATTTCAGGGTCATCGGTATCCATTCCTAATATCCCAGCTACAAGGGCAAGGTCTGTCCCGTGTCCACGATAGGTTTTTGCAAAAGAGTTAAAAAGCTGGAATTCAACTTCAGTTGGAGTATCATCAAAGATAGATGAAACGATTTTACCGATACGAACAGCTCCCGCCGTGTGACTACTAGATGGCCCAATCATGACTGGTCCAATGATATCAAAGACAGATTGAAAACGAAGTGATTGCATCTGTTTCCCCTTAAAAAGATTCTTACTTCTATTATATCAAAGATTGGATGTAAGTGCTTATTTACATTCTGAAATATATAAAAATAGCAAAAACCTTTAATACTAAGGGTTTTGTAACAAAAAACGCTTTTTTCAGGTAAATAAATCACAGTTCTGTAACATTTCTACACAAATTCGTTAACAAATAGTAACATTAGAAAGGTATCATGGTAGTATAAGAAAAAAGGAGAACTTTTTTAAATGAAATTAAACATTAAGACTAAACTTGCAGGATTTGCAGTTGTACTTGCTTTCCTTGCACCATCACTAACTTTTGCACAAGAAACAAAAACTTACACAGTTAAACCTGGAGACACTCTTTCAGAAATTGCTGAAACTTACAACACAACAGTTGAAAAGTTAGCTAAATTGAACAACATTAAAAATGTTGACCTTATCTTTATTGACCAAGTATTGATTATCGATGGGGCAGCTCCAGTTGCTGAAACTACAACAACAGAAGCTCCTGTAGCAGAAGTTGAAGAAACTCCAGCAGTTGCTGAAACTGTTGTAGAAGAAACTACATATGAAGCTACTTACGAAGCTCCAGCACCTGCAGCGACAGAAAGCTACTCAGCTCCAGCTGCAACTGTAAGCGGATCTGAAGCAGAAGCTAAAGAATGGATCGCTCAAAAAGAATCAGGCGGTAGCTACACAGCTACAAACGGACGTTACATCGGTCGTTACCAATTGACAGATTCTTACTTGAACGGTGACTACTCAGCTGAAAACCAAGAACGTGTAGCAGACGCTTATGTTGCAGGACGTTACGGTTCATGGACAGCTGCTAAGAACTTCTGGCTTAACAACGGTTGGTATTAAGAAGATATAGAAAAGGAAGTCTCAAAGACTTTCTTTTTTTTGTTTACAAAGATATCAACTTCTCGCTCTAGTTCTGTTAGTAAGTGTTCGTCTTCTACTAGCTTAGCTAAGGAGAGTCCATTTTGACCAACTGAGCATCATTAGTACAAATGCCTATACGAATATAGGAAAACGCAAGTGTGTCGTACTGTCTGCTTATTTTTGCTTCCTCCAAGAGAGTGTAGTAAAGCTGTTTGCAAAGCAACTTATCACCATTGTAAAGATAAAGAGTTGAGAGATTCAGCAGCAACATCATATTTTGTCATTTTTATTATATCTAAGCATGTCTACTAGTCCAATAATTGGACTAGTGATTGGACATACTGAAATAAATCCAATAAATTCTATTATTATTATAGCTCTTAGTACGATATGGGCATTAATTTTGGTTGTATAGAAAATATTTTTATAGAGACGAAGATGACTAAAGTTTTTATCAATAATTGGCTCCATAATATCTATAGGGAATTAACCTGCTACCAATATCATAGAGCCCTAAAAAAGAGCCGTTTAAGGCTCTTTTTGTGTGTTTACATTTGATGAGAGATCATTATAAACATTGGTGTTGAGGGCTTACAAGTTTATGGGATTTCGCCATCTAGATTAGTTAGACGAACTGGTTGTATCGCTATTAGACTCTGATTGAGAATCTGAAGAATCAGCAGCTTGTCCTCCTGTATTGGCACCAGTATCTCCTCCACTGCTAGCACTATCAGTGGAGTATTGGTCTGTTGCAGGTGCTTGGGAATTAGATATGCTTCCATTTGTTTCCGGATAGCTTTGAATATAGCTACTATCTTCTGAACGGCTGGCTTCGAGTTCGGCATCTCTAGTAGTCGTTTCTGTTTGGGTAGTTTCTTCTTTTTTGGTCAAAACTTCAACTTGTTTTTGGAATTTAGAGATCAGTTCTTGAATTGGTTTTATTTTTTCTTCAATGGAAGTTTGTTCGTTAGTAGAGTTAATATCTTTAATGATTTCTAGTATTTTTTGTAAAGAAGTGATGGTCGTTTCAAGTTTTTGTTTATCTTGAAACTGGCTATCAGAGTCCTTTATATCTAATTTTAAAGCTTTTTCAGTATAATGCTTTGTGACTTTATCGGCAGTAGAAGTAAGAAAGTCTGTTAGTGTCTTTTTACCCGCATCAGTGGTTGGTTTCAATTCCTGAATCTTTTTCCAATCATCTATTATGCTTTCAGAATCGATGTTGAAGTCTTTAATGGCATTTTTTACTTGTTCAACATCTTGTTGATTTTTTTGTTGTTTGATGAGAGCAACGTTCCCTCTCTCTGCTTGGATTTTTTCTTGATGGAGGACTAAGCCTGTCAAAAGTCCAATACCTGCAATAAGTGTAATAATGAAAATAGTATTTTTTGATTTTAGTATATCTTTGTAGTTGTTCACAATAGTTCTACGCACGTGGATAAAGGTATATGTATGGAATCATGTGCGCATTCCTCCTCATTACAGTATATCATTTTTAGTTGATTTTAAAAATAAATTTTTAAAGTGAATAGAGGTTTAGGCATGAATTACTTTTTTGAGTTCTTAATTTTATGTATTTACAGAAGAGATTGCTAGATTTGTCTCCATCTTCCTTGTCATCTTTTTTAAAGCATGCTATAATGAATCTTGCTCAAGCGACCTTCAATCGTTGAAGCACACACGACCTTCAATCGTGAATAAACGAATAGATGGGAGACTTACCATGAGTGATAACTCTAAAACACGTGTTGTCGTGGGGATGAGTGGTGGTGTTGATTCGTCGGTGACGGCTCTCTTGCTCAAGGAGCAGGGCTACGATGTGATCGGCATCTTCATGAAGAACTGGGATGACACAGATGAAAACGGCGTCTGTACAGCGACCGAGGATTACAAGGATGTGGCTGCGGTGGCAGATCAACTTGGCATTCCTTACTACTCTGTCAATTTTGAAAAAGAGTACTGGGACCGCGTTTTTGAGTATTTCCTAGCGGAATACCGTGCAGGACGCACGCCAAATCCAGACGTTATGTGTAACAAGGAAATTAAGTTCAAGGCCTTTTTGGACTATGCCATGACCTTGGGTGCAGACTATGTAGCGACGGGGCATTATGCTCGAGTAGCGCGTGATGAGGATGGCACTGTTCACATGCTTCGTGGCGTGGACAATGGCAAGGACCAGACCTATTTCCTCAGCCAACTTTCGCAAGAACAACTCCAAAAAACCATGTTCCCACTAGGACATTTGGAAAAATCTGAAGTACGAAAAATAGCTGAAGAAGCAGGACTTGCGACTGCTAAGAAGAAAGACTCGACAGGGATTTGCTTTATCGGAGAAAAGAACTTTAAAGAATTTCTCAGCAACTACCTACCAGCCCAGCCTGGTCGCATGATGACTGTAGATGGTCGCGATATGGGCGAGCATGCAGGACTGATGTATTATACGATCGGTCAGCGTGGAGGACTTGGTATCGGTGGTCAACACGGTGGGGATAATGCCCCTTGGTTCGTTGTTGGAAAGGACTTGAGCCAAAATATCCTCTATGTAGGACAAGGTTTCTATCATGAAGCGCTCATGTCAACCAGTTTAGAGGCTAGTCAAGTCCACTTTACTCGTGACATGCCAGAGGAATTTACGCTCGAATGTACGGCTAAATTCCGCTACCGTCAGCCAGACTCGAAGGTGACTGTACATGTCAAAGGAGACAAGGCAGAGGTCATTTTTGCAGAACCACAACGCGCCATTACACCAGGACAGGCAGTTGTCTTTTACGATGGTGAAGAATGTCTCGGTGGTGGTTTGATTGACAATGCCTACCGTGATGGCAAGGTTTGTCAGTACATTTAGATTGACAAATTTTCTCAATTTGCTACAATAATAAAAGCAATAGAAATGATGGTCAAAGCTCATGGATGTTGCAGGCTTTTTTGTCCTGCACTTCTTACGAGTTTTGACTGTTTTTGTGTCGTTTAAAGGAAAGGACAAAAATGACTCAACAAGACTTTCGGACAAAGGTGGGAAACACTGTTTTTGGTGTTCGGGCAACAGCCTTGATTCTCCAAAATCATAAGCTCCTAGTCACCAAAGATAAGGACCAGTATTACACCATCGGCGGTGCTATTCAAGTCAACGAAAGAACGGAAGATGCGGTAGTCCGTGAGGTGAGGGAAGAACTGGGTGTCAAAGCTCAAGCTGGACAACTAGCTTTCGTGGTTGAAAATCGTTTTGAGGAAGACGGTGTTCACTATCACAATATCGAGTTTCATTATTTAGTAGACTTGCTTGAAGATGCTCCATTGACTATGCAGGAAGACGAAAAAACGCAGCCTTGTGAGTGGATTGACTTGGACAAGCTTGAGGATATTCGGCTGGTTCCAGCCTTTTTAAAGACAGCCCTGCCTGATTGGAACGGACAACTAAGACACATTCATCTTGAGGAATAGGAGAGAAAATGACTTATAATTTTACAGAAGAATACGATATTATTGTAATTGGTGCGGGACATGCTGGGGTAGAAGCCTCTCTAGCTGCTAGCCGTATGGGTTGTAAGGTCTTGCTTGCGACTATCAACATCGAAATGTTGGCTTTCATGCCTTGTAATCCTTCTATCGGTGGCTCTGCCAAGGGAATTGTTGTGCGTGAGGTAGATGCCCTGGGCGGCGAAATGGCCAAGACTATTGATAAAAGCTATATCCAGATGAAGATGCTCAACACTGGGAAAGGACCTGCTGTTCGTGCTCTTCGTGCGCAGGCTGACAAGGAACTTTACTCTAAGGAAATGCGCAAAACGGTTGAAAATCAAGAAAATCTCACCCTTCGTCAAACCATGATTGATGAGATTTTGGTGGAAGATGGTAAGGTTGTCGGTGTTCGTACAGCGACCCATCAAGAGTATGCTGCAAAGGCTGTTATTGTGACTACAGGGACAGCCCTCCGTGGGGAAATCATCATCGGAGACCTCAAGTACTCGTCAGGTCCAAACCACAGCTTAGCTTCGATTAACCTAGCTGACAATCTCAAGGAATTGGGCCTCGAGATCGGTCGTTTCAAGACAGGAACACCTCCACGTGTCAAGGCTTCCTCTATCAACTATGATGTGACAGAAATCCAGCCAGGAGATGAAACACCAAATCACTTTTCTTATACTTCACGTGATGAGGATTATGTTAAAGACCAAGTGCCGTGCTGGTTGACCTATACCAATGGTACCAGTCATGAGATTATCCAAAACAACCTCCATCGTGCGCCTATGTTTACAGGTGTGGTCAAGGGAGTGGGACCTCGTTACTGTCCATCAATTGAGGACAAGATTGTGCGTTTTGCAGACAAGGAACGCCACCAACTTTTCCTTGAGCCAGAAGGACGAAACACAGAAGAAGTTTATGTCCAAGGACTTTCAACCAGTCTTCCTGAGGATGTCCAGCGTGATCTGGTTCATTCTATCAAAGGTTTGGAAAATGCAGAGATGATGCGTACAGGTTATGCTATTGAGTATGACATGGTCTTGCCTCATCAATTGCGTGCGACTCTGGAAACCAAGAAAATCTCAGGACTTTTCACAGCTGGTCAGACAAATGGTACATCTGGTTACGAAGAGGCAGCAGGCCAAGGGATTATCGCAGGTATCAATGCGGCTCTGAAAATCCAAGGCAAGCCTGAGTTAATTTTGAAGCGCAGTGACGGCTATATCGGGGTGATGATTGATGACTTGGTGACCAAGGGAACCATTGAACCCTACCGTCTCTTGACCAGTCGTGCAGAATACCGCCTCATCCTCCGTCATGACAATGCTGATATGCGTTTGACAGAAATGGGGCGCGAGATTGGTCTTGTGGACGATGAACGTTGGGCTCGTTTTGAAATCAAGAAAAATCAATTTGAAAATGAAATGAAGCGTTTGGATAGCATCAAACTCAAGCCGGTCAAGGAAACTAACGCTAAGGTTGAAGCGATGGGCTTCAAGCCATTGACAGATGCGGTGACTGCCAAGGAATTCCTTCGTCGTCCTGAAGTTTCTTACCAAGATGTGGTAGCCTTCATCGGACCTGCTGCCGAAGAATTGGATGACAAGATTATCGAATTGATTGAAACCGAAATCAAGTACGAAGGCTATATCTCAAAAGCCATGGATCAGGTTGCCAAGATGAAACGCATGGAAGAAAAACGAATTCCAGCGAATATTGACTGGGATGATATTGACTCTATCGCGACTGAAGCTCGTCAGAAGTTCAAGCTTATCAATCCAGAAACCATCGGCCAAGCTAGCCGTATTTCAGGTGTAAACCCAGCAGATATTTCCATTCTTATGGTGTACTTAGAAGGTAAAAATCGAAGTATTTCTAAAAACTTAGAAAAAAAAGCTGACTAAAAATAAAAAGCTGAATTCTCTATTGAGGGCTTCAGCTTTTTTAGTTTTTTCTTCATTTTTCGAATTAAGAGAAAAGGAGAAATGACTATGCTGACAGTAGAAGAAAAAATTTTTTTAGAAGCCTATAAAAAAGCGTCTTATCATCGTTTTTATGAGATTGAATACTTCGCTAATCTCTGTAAAAAGCTGAACAAATGCCCTCAGCAGGCTGACAAGAACTAGACTTTTTGATATACTAGAACAAATTAAAATATAGGAGAGAGCGAATGAACGTATATGGCAGATTAGAAGACGAACCAATCCCAACTTGGACTGGAAATCAAGATAATTCAGGTGGGGGAGAGGTGCGAGAAGAGTTTGAAACACGACAATCTGCTCGCTTACCATTATTCAAAATCCTAATTTGGAGCACTTTAGCGGTACTTGTGTCTGTAGCTCTTCCTTTTGTGCTAGGATTGACTAGTCCAGAGCAGGCTCAAGATTTCTATATTGGATGGGCTATGCATCAGAGTGGGGATATCTACGCAGATTATTTTGGGACTAGTGGCCTCCTCTATTACTTTTTACAGTATTTAACCAAGGGCAGTATTTTGTTTGCCGTCTTTAATTGGTTAGCCTTAGTAGGTGCCGGATTCTTTCTTTTCCGTTCTGCTTTCAATCTGACTGGACAAGATAAGCAATCGCAACAAGTATTGACAGTCTTTTATGTCCTGGCTAGTGCTCTTAGTTTTGGTGGAGGCTATGCAACTATTCTTGCACTCCCATTCTTGTTTTATGCCTTAAGTTTAGTAACATCTTATTTGGCAGAACCAAGCCTTGACAAAGGATTTATCCGTATTGGAGCTAGCTTAGCTCTAGCATTTTTCTTTGCACCTTTGGTCACAACTTTATACGCCTTTGTCTTGTTTTTTGCTGTAACAGCTTTTAATGTTGGTCGCAATAATTTAGCTCATGGTGTTTATCAATTTTTTGCAGCGGGCCTTGGTTTTTCAATCTTCTTTTATCCAATCGGATATTATACAGCTTATAAAGGCAGTTTCGGAAATGCCATTAGTCAAATCCTCTATCCATTAGATAGTTTAAACTTTACGTCTAACTCAGGATTATTCGACAATATCCTCTTCTATGGATTGTTGTCGATAGGTCTCGGAGTATTGACATTGGCATTGACAGGTCTCTTCAAATATAAACCATTGAAGCAATCGGTCTTATCAATCTCTGCTGCAATAGCTGTCATTTTGGTATTAGTTTTAGAAATTTTTTCTACAGATCTTATCAATGGTAGTCGTATGGTTGAGTTCCTTCCTTTCTTGTCGCTTCTTTTGCTGACACGAATTTCAACAGAGAAGCCAGAAGGAGCGAATCGCCGTAGACGATCTAGAGAAGAAACTTCGGTATGGGGAGCTTTTCTAAAAGGAAATGCCTATCTGCCAATTTTAGCTCTGGCTTACCTATTTTTAGCACCTGTAGTATCACGATATTTGCTCCATGCGGAACAATATCAAGAACGTACAAGCATTGAATCTAAGGTCAAAGGGGAAACTCAAGCTACAGATCGTATCTATGTTTGGGATAATCTGACAAGTAGCTATAAAGCTAGCGAACGCTTGTCAGCTAGTCAGTTGCTATCGCCTAGATTGCATACAGGACTTGATGCAAATCGTACTAAGCTTGTAAATGATCTACGAGATAATCAACCAAAGATGATTGTAGTAAATACAAAAACAACTCTTTGGACAGAAGTTGAGCAGCTTTTAGCTGAAAATTATCAAGCGGTTCAAAGTGAATTCAAAGATTTTAAACTCTATAAATTAAAATAAAAACTATCAATATCTTGTGTAATTTTAAAAAAATTTTATTTTTTGACACAAGATATTGATTTTTATTTTTTTAGTGATATAATACTTTTTAGAATCAATATTATATTTAAGAAAAGGGTATGGATATGATTGTATTGGAAGAGAAGGCTGTCCCTGATCCGACTTTATTCGTCGAAAAGCGTGACGGCAGACGTGTAATTTTTGATGTAGACAAGATTGACAAAGCGCTTCATAAGGCTGCTGAAAAGGTTATGGATGTAACCCCTTTGGTTGAAAAACGACTTAGTACTCTAGTTGAACGTATCGTCGAAGAGATTCATAGCCGTTTCCCACAAGGTGTAAAAATCTATGAAATCCAAAATATCGTAGAACACGAGTTGTTGGAAGCAAAAGAATACGCCTTGGCTGAGGAGTATATCACCTATCGGACTCAAAGGGATTTTGAGCGCTCAAAAGCGACAGATATCAACTTTAGTATTCATAAACTTCTCAGTAAAGATCAGGCAGTTGTCAATGAAAATGCCAATAAGGATAGCGATGTTTTTAATACCCAGCGTGATTTGACTGCAGGGATTGTTGGAAAATCCATCGGACTTCAAATGCTTCCTAAACATGTGGCTAATGCCCATCAAAAAGGTGAGATTCATTATCATGATTTGGATTATAGCCCCTACACACCAATGACCAACTGTTGTTTGATTGATTTCAAGGGCATGTTGGAAAATGGTTTTAAGATTGGAAATGCGGAGGTAGAGAGCCCCAAATCTATCCAAACTGCGACAGCACAGATTTCACAAATCATCGCAAACGTTGCTTCTAGCCAGTATGGAGGCTGTTCAGCTGACCGTATCGATGAAGTCTTGGCTCCTTATGCAGAGAAAAATTACCAAAAGCACCTCAAGGATGCGGAGGAATGGGTTCTGCCTGACAAGCGCCAAGAATATGCCTGGAAGAAAACCCAAAAAGACATCTACGATGCTATGCAATCTCTAGAGTACGAGATTAATACCCTCTTTACATCAAATGGGCAAACGCCATTTACCTCTCTTGGTTTCGGTTTAGGGACCAGTCGTTTTGAACGTGAAATTCAAAAGGCAATCCTGAACATTCGTATCAAGGGGCTTGGTTCAGAACATCGTACAGCCATCTTCCCTAAACTCATCTTTACTCTTAAAAGAGGTCTTAACTTAGAGGAAGGCTCACCTAACTACGACATCAAGCAGTTGGCTCTTGAGTGTGCAACTAAGCGCATGTACCCAGATGTCTTGTCTTATGATAAGATTGTCGAGTTGACAGGTTCTTTCAAGGTTCCGATGGGATGCCGTTCTTTCCTCCAAGGTTGGAAGGATGAAAATGGAGTAGAAGTCAATTCTGGTCGTATGAACCTAGGTGTGGTAACAGTCAATCTTCCTCGTATCGCCCTCGAGTCTGAAGGCGACATGAACAAGTTCTGGGAAATCTTCAATGAGCGGATGAATATCGCAGAAGATGCACTGGTCTATCGTGTAGAGCGGACCAAGGAAGCCACTCCAGCTAATGCACCAATTCTTTATCAATACGGAGCCTTCGGACGCCGCCTTGGTAAGGAAGAAAGTGTTGACGAACTCTTTAAGAATCGCCGTGCTACTGTTTCGCTTGGCTATATCGGGCTCTATGAAGTGGCGACAGTCTTCTTTGGCAACAATTGGGAAACCAATCCAGAAGCTAAAGAATTCACCCTTGATATCATTCGAGACATGAAACATCGAGTAGAAGAGTGGTCAGACCAATATGGCTATCACTTCTCTATCTACTCTACACCGTCTGAAAGTTTGACGGACCGATTCTGTCGTTTGGATACAGAGAAATTTGGCTCTATTCCAGACATTACTGATAAAGAATACTACACAAATTCCTTCCATTATGATGTCCGCAAAAATCCAACACCTTTTGAAAAATTGGACTTTGAGAAAGTCTACCCAGAAGCGGGTGCATCTGGTGGCTTTATCCACTACTGCGAGTACCCAGTTCTCCAACAAAATCCAAAGGCCTTGGAAGCTGTGTGGGACTATGCATATGACCGTGTAGGTTATCTCGGAACTAATACTCCGATCGACCGCTGTTACAAGTGTGATTTTGAAGGAGATTTTGAACCAACTGAGAGAGGATTTGCTTGTCCTAACTGTGGTAATAATGATCCTAAAACAGTAGATGTTGTTAAACGAACTTGTGGTTATTTAGGGAATCCTCAAGCACGTCCGATGGTGAATGGTCGTCACAAGGAAATTGCTGCGCGTGTCAAACACATGAACGGTTCTACTATCAAAACAGCAGGGCATGAAGTAAGAAATTAGAAAGAGATAGCATGGGAAAATATCAATTAGACGATAAGGGTAAGGCCTTGGTTCAACGATTCCACGAAAAGCATTCAAAGGGTGGAGTCAATAAAAAAGATCGAGTAGCCAGCCTTAGAGAACAATTTTTGAATAAGAACAAGAAAAAGTGAGAGTCCCCTCTCACTTTTCTCATAGCGGGAGGAATACATGGAATTACGCAGACCAACATTAGCAGATAAAGAAACCATTCTAAACATGATGGCAGAGTTTGAACAGACTCAATCAGCCCACGATGGTGGATTTTGGGATGCTGAGAACTTTGATTATGAGGAGTGGCTAGAAACTAACCTTAATAAAGAAATGGGAATAAAATTGCCTAAAAATCGTGTTCCATCAATTCAGTTCGTATTGTTTGATAAATCAGATCATGCTTTAGGTTTTTTAAATTTACGGCTGAGACTAAATGAGGGATTGCTGAATCATGCTGGCCATATTGGCTACTCCATCCGTCCCTCTGAAAGGGGCAAAGGCTACGCCAAAGAATCCCTCCGACAAGGTCTACAAATTGCCAAGGAAAAGAATATCAAACGAGCGCTTGTGACTTGTAGCACAGAAAATCCTGCCAGCCGAGCTGTTATCTTAGCTAATGGTGGGAAGTTAGAGGATGTTCGAAATGGAACGGAGCGCTATTGGATAGAGTTGGAGTAGAAAGTATGACATGGAATACACCAAAACCAGGCGAGTGGAAGAGTGAGGAGCTTAGTCAGGGACGTATTATTGATTATAAGGCTTTTAACTTTGTCGATGGCGAAGGGGTGCGCAATTCTCTTTATGTAGCAGGATGTATGTTTCACTGTGAAGGTTGCTACAATGTAGCGACCTGGTCATTTAATGCCGGGATTCCTTATACACCAGAGTTGGAAGAACAGATTATGGCAGATCTTGCCCAGCCTTATGTTCAAGGTTTGACCCTACTCGGTGGAGAGCCATTCCTCAATACTGGAATTCTTTTGCCTCTCGTTAAACGCATTCGAAAAGAGTTACCAGAAAAAGATATCTGGTCTTGGACGGGCTACACTTGGGAAGAAATGATGTTGGAGACGCCTGACAAATTGGAGCTTTTATCGCTGATTGATATCCTAGTCGATGGTCGCTATGACAAAAACAAGCGCAATCTCATGCTCCAGTTTCGTGGTTCTTCCAATCAACGAATCATCGATGTACAAAAATCTCTGCAAAGTGGAAAAGTAGTTATTTGGGACAAGCTTAACGATGGCAAGCAAAACTATGAACAGGTCAAGAGAGAATGAAGAAAAAAGAGTTAATAAAAAGACTAGTATCTGAAATAGAGTCGGGAAAAGTAAAAACGCTGGGTATCTACGGTCATGGAGCTTCAGGGAAATCAACTTTTGCTCAAGAATTGTACCAAGAACTTGATTCTAAAAAGGTAAATTTACTAGAGACAGATCCCTATATTACTTCGGGACGACATTTGGTGGTGCCTAAAGAGACACCGGATCAAAAGGTGACAGCATGTTTACCAGTGGCACATGAACTGGTAAGCTTACAGAGAGATATTCTAGCCTTGCAAGCGGGTATGGATGTCTTGACTATCGAAGAACCTTGGAAGGCTAGTGAGGTATTATCGGGAGCAAAACCAATTCTGATAGTCGAAGGGATGTCTGTGGGTTTTCTACCCAAGGAACTCTTTGACAAAACCATTTGTTTCTATACGGATGAAGAGACAGAATTAAAGAGGCGTCTAGCTCGAGATACGGCTGTGAGAAATGGCGATGCATCCTTTATATTGGCTAGTCAGCAAATGAGACGAGAACAGTATCTGCAATATTATAAAGAAACCGAGTCAAAAACAGATATCTTGATAAAACAATCGAATGATAAATTTCAGATCGAAACGAATATTATGAATATTATATAGAAGAAAAAATAAAAATTTGCTCTTCATTTATGCCTTTTTGAGATAAGGGACAATAAGAAAACAGTTTCATCTAAAAAATTTAAAAAATCCTGTCAAATCCCTTGCAATCGCAGGGGCTTTGTGTTATTCTATTATGGTGCTGTAAATTACAGCCTTAGCTTTGATGCAAGAGGTTGCGACACGCTCGGTTGCATTGCCACGCAACGCGCGTCGGTTTTCTTGTGGAGCTAGCCTATTATCTTAAATAGACGAAAAGGAGAAAAAGATGGCAAACAAAAAAATCCGTATCCGTTTGAAAGCTTACGAACACCGTACGCTTGACACAGCGGCTGCAAAAATCGTAGAATCAGCTACTCGTACAGGTGCACAAGTTGCGGGTCCAATCCCACTTCCAACTGAGCGTAGCCTCTACACAATCATTCGTGCGACTCACAAATATAAAGATTCTCGCGAACAATTCGAAATGCGTACACACAAACGTTTGATCGATATCATCAACCCAACTCAAAAAACAGTTGACGCTTTGATGAAATTGGATCTTCCAAGTGGTGTAAACGTAGAAATCAAACTTTAATTTAAAGCTTGATACCTTGAGCATAAAAAACGCTCGTTAAAAACTTTTTGAATAAAAAATATAGAAAAGGAACTATTTTCTCATGACAAAAGGAATCTTAGGGAAAAAAGTGGGAATGACTCAAATCTTCACTGAAGCTGGCGAATTGATCCCTGTAACAGTTATCGAAGCAACTCCAAACGTTGTTCTTCAAGTTAAAACTGTTGAAACAGATGGTTACAACGCTATCCAAGTTGGTTTCGATGACAAACGCGAAGTATTGAGCAACAAACCTGCTAAAGGACATGTAGCAAAAGCTAACACGGCTCCTAAGCGCTTCATTCGTGAATTCAAAAACGTTGAAGGCTTGGAAGTTGGTGCTGAAATCACAGTTGAAACTTTCGCAGCTGGAGACATTGTTGATGTAACTGGTACATCTAAAGGTAAAGGTTTCCAAGGTGTTATCAAACGCCACGGGCAATCACGTGGACCTATGGCTCACGGTTCTCGTTACCACCGTCGTCCAGGTTCTATGGGACCTGTTGCACCTAACCGCGTATTCAAAGGTAAAAACCTTGCAGGACGTATGGGTGGCGACCGCGTAACAATTCAAAACCTTGAAGTTGTACAAGTTGTTCCAGAAAAGAACGTTATCCTTATCAAAGGTAACGTACCAGGTGCTAAGAAATCTCTTATCACTATCAAGTCAGCAGTTAAAGCTGGTAAATAATAAGGAAAGGGGAATACAGTCAAAATGGCAAATGTAACATTATTCGACCAAACTGGTAAACAAGCGGGCGAAGTTGTTCTTAACGATGCAATCTTTGGTATCGAACCAAACCAATCTGTTGTGTTTGATGTGATCATCAGCCAACGTGCTAGCCTTCGTCAAGGGACTCACGCAGTTAAAAACCGCTCAGCTGTTTCAGGTGGCGGACGCAAACCATGGCGTCAAAAAGGAACTGGACGTGCTCGTCAAGGTTCTATCCGCTCTCCACAATGGCGTGGTGGTGGAATCGTCTTCGGACCAACTCCACGTAGCTATGCGTACAAACTTCCTCAAAAAGTTCGTCGCCTTGCGCTTAAATCTGTTTACTCAGAAAAAGTTGCTGAAAACAAATTTGTAGCCGTTGATTCTCTTGAATTTACAGCTCCAAAAACTGCTGAATTTGCAAAAGTTCTTGCAGCTTTGAGCATCGATTCTAAAGTCCTTGTTATTCTTGAAGAAGGAAACGAATTCGCAGCTCTCTCAGCTCGTAACCTTCCAAACGTGAAAGTTGCGACTGCTACAACTGCAAGTGTTCTTGACATCGCAAATAGTGACAAACTTCTTGTTACTCAAGCAGCTATCTCTAAAATCGAGGAGGTTCTTGCATAATGAATTTGTATGATGTTATCAAAAAACCTGTAATCACTGAAAGCTCAATGGCTCAACTTGAAGCAGGGAAATATGTATTTGAAGTTGACACTCGCGCACACAAACTTTTGATTAAGCAAGCTGTTGAAGCTGCTTTCGAAGGTGTTAAAGTTGCAAATGTTAACACAATCAACGTAAAACCAAAAGCTAAACGCGTTGGACGTTACACTGGTTTTACTAACAAAACTAAAAAAGCTATCATCACTCTTACAGCTGATTCAAAAGCAATCGAGTTGTTTGCAGCTGAAGCTGAATAATCTAAGGAGGAAATATCGTGGGAATTCGTGTTTATAAACCAACAACAAACGGTCGCCGTAATATGACTTCTTTGGATTTCGCTGAAATCACAACAAGCACACCAGAAAAAACTTTGCTTGTTGCTTTGAAGAACAAGGCTGGTCGTAACAACAACGGTCGTATCACTGTTCGTCACCAAGGTGGTGGACACAAACGTTTCTACCGTTTGGTTGACTTCAAACGTAACAAAGACAACGTTGAAGCAGTTGTTAAAACTATCGAGTACGATCCAAACCGTTCTGCAAACATCGCTTTGGTACACTACACTGACGGTGTGAAAGCTTACATCATCGCTCCAAAAGGTCTTGAAGTTGGTCAACGTATCGTTTCAGGTCCTGAAGCAGATATCAAAGTCGGAAACGCACTTCCGCTTGCTAACATCCCAGTTGGTACTTTGATTCACAACATCGAATTGAAACCAGGTCGTGGTGGAGAATTGGTACGTGCTGCTGGAGCTTCTGCTCAAGTTTTAGGTCAAGAAGGTAAATACGTTCTTGTTCGTCTTCAATCAGGTGAAGTTCGTATGATTCTTGGAACTTGTCGTGCAACAGTTGGTGTTGTCGGAAACGAACAACATGGACTTGTAAACCTTGGTAAAGCAGGACGTAGCCGTTGGAAAGGTATCCGCCCAACAGTTCGTGGTTCTGTAATGAACCCTAACGATCACCCACACGGTGGTGGTGAAGGTAAAGCACCAGTTGGTCGTAAAGCGCCATCTACTCCATGGGGCAAACCTGCTCTTGGTCTTAAAACTCGTAACAAAAAAGCGAAATCTGACAAACTTATCGTTCGTCGTCGCAACGAGAAATAATTTTAAACTAGTCGCTTAAGTGCTAGATAATCCGCCAGCTCGGTAGCGCTCCTCGTGAGCGCAAGCCGCTGTGGTACTATATTTAAAGGAGAAAATATTAAAATGGGACGCAGTCTTAAAAAAGGACCTTTCGTCGATGAGCATTTGATGAAAAAAGTTGAAGCTCAAGCTAACGACGAAAAGAAAAAAGTTATCAAAACTTGGTCACGTCGTTCAACGATTTTCCCAAGTTTCATTGGTTACACTATCGCAGTTTATGATGGACGTAAACACGTACCTGTTTACATCCAAGAAGACATGGTAGGTCACAAGCTTGGTGAATTTGCACCAACTCGTACTTACAAAGGTCACGCCGCAGACGACAAGAAGACACGTAGAAAATAAGGAGAACATAAATGGCAGAAATTACTTCAGCTAAAGCAATGGCTCGCACAGTACGTGTTTCACCTCGTAAATCACGTCTTGTTCTTGACAACATCCGTGGTAAAAGCGTAGCCGATGCAATCGCAATTTTGACATTCACTCCAAACAAAGCTGCTGAAATCATCTTGAAAGTGTTGAACTCAGCTGTAGCTAACGCTGAAAACAACTTTGGTTTGGATAAAGCTAACTTGGTAGTATCTGAAGCATTCGCAAACGAAGGACCAACTATGAAACGTTTCCGTCCACGTGCGAAAGGTTCAGCTTCACCAATCAACAAACGTACAGCTCACATCACTGTAGCTGTTGCAGAAAAATAAGGAGGTAAAATCGTGGGTCAAAAAGTACATCCAATTGGTATGCGTGTCGGCATCATCCGTGATTGGGATGCCAAATGGTATGCTGAAAAAGAATACGCGGATTACCTTCATGAAGATCTTGCAATCCGTAAATTCGTTCAAAAAGAACTTGCTGACGCAGCAGTTTCAACTATTGAAATCGAACGCGCAGTAAACAAAGTTAACGTTTCACTTCACACTGCTAAACCAGGTATGGTTATCGGTAAAGGTGGTGCTAACGTTGATGCACTTCGTGCTAAACTTAACAAATTGACTGGAAAACAAGTACACATCAACATCATCGAAATCAAACAACCTGATTTGGATGCTCACCTTGTTGGTGAAGGAATTGCTCGTCAATTGGAGCAACGTGTTGCTTTCCGTCGTGCACAAAAACAAGCAATCCAACGTGCTATGCGTGCTGGAGCTAAAGGAATCAAAACTCAAGTATCAGGTCGTTTGAACGGTGCAGATATTGCCCGTGCTGAAGGATACTCTGAAGGAACAGTTCCACTTCACACACTTCGCGCAGATATCGATTACGCTTGGGAAGAAGCAGATACTACATACGGTAAACTTGGTGTTAAAGTATGGATCTACCGTGGTGAAGTTCTTCCAGCTCGTAAAAACACTAAAGGAGGTAAATAACCAATGTTAGTACCTAAACGTGTTAAACACCGTCGTGAATTCCGTGGTAAAATGCGCGGTGAAGCTAAAGGTGGAAAAGAAGTGGCATTCGGTGAATACGGTCTTCAAGCTACAACTAGCCACTGGATCACTAACCGCCAAATCGAAGCTGCTCGTATCGCCATGACTCGTTACATGAAACGTGGTGGTAAAGTTTGGATTAAAATCTTCCCACACAAATCATACACAGCTAAAGCTATCGGGGTTCGTATGGGATCTGGTAAAGGGGCACCTGAAGGTTGGGTAGCACCAGTTAAACGTGGTAAAGTAATGTTCGAAGTTGCTGGTGTATCTGAAGAGATCGCTCGCGAAGCGCTTCGTCTTGCAAGCCACAAATTGCCAGTTAAATGTAAATTCGTAAAACGTGAAGCAGAATAAGGAGAAGGCATGAAACTTAATGAAGTAAAAGAATTTGTTAAAGAACTTCGTGGTCTTTCTCAAGAAGAACTCGCGAAGCGCGAAAACGAATTGAAAAAAGAATTGTTTGAACTTCGCTTCCAAGCTGCTACTGGTCAATTAGAACAAACAGCTCGCTTGAAAGAAGTTAAAAAACAAATCGCTCGTATCAAAACAGTTCAATCTGAAGCGAAATAATAGACTAGGGAAGGAGAAATTTCAATGGAACGCAATAATCGTAAAGTTCTTGTTGGACGTGTTGTATCTGACAAAATGGACAAGACAATCACAGTTGTAGTTGAAACAAAACGTAACCACCCAGTCTATGGTAAACGTATTAACTACTCTAAAAAATACAAAGCACATGATGAAAACAATGTTGCCAAAGAAGGCGATATCGTACGTATCATGGAAACTCGCCCGCTTTCAGCTACAAAACGTTTCCGTCTTGTAGAAGTTGTTGAAGAAGCGGTTATCATCTAATCAAGCCTGAAAGGAGAAAACTGAAATGATTCAAACAGAAACTCGTTTGAAAGTCGCAGACAACAGCGGTGCACGCGAAATCTTGACTATCAAAGTTCTTGGTGGTTCTAAACGTAAATTTGCGAACATCGGTGATGTTATTGTGGCATCTGTAAAACAAGCTACTCCTGGTGGTGCGGTTAAAAAAGGTGACGTTGTTAAAGCAGTTATCGTTCGTACTAAATCAGGTGCTCGTCGTGCTGATGGTTCATACATCAAATTTGACGAAAACGCAGCAGTTATCATCCGTGACGACAAAACTCCTCGCGGAACACGTATCTTTGGCCCAGTTGCACGTGAATTGCGTGAAGGTGGCTTCATGAAGATCGTGTCACTTGCTCCAGAAGTACTTTAATCAATAAAAACAAACACAGTCCCCTGGCTTAGCCAGGGTGCCCATTGGGCGTAAGAATAAAAGGAGAAAAAAATGTTTGTAAAAAAAGGCGACAAAGTTCGCGTAATCGCTGGTAAAGATAAGGGAACAGAAGCTGTTGTCCTTACTGCCCTTCCAAAAGTAAACAAAGTTATCGTTGAAGGTGTTAACATCGTTAAGAAACACCAACGTCCAACTAACGAACTTCCTCAAGGTGGTATCATCGAGAAGGAAGCAGCTATCCACGTATCAAACGTTCAAGTTTTGGACAAAAATGGTGTAGCTGGTCGTGTTGGTTACAAATTTGTAGACGGTAAAAAAGTTCGCTACAACAAAAAATCAGGCGAAGTGCTTGATTAATCACGAAGGAAAGGAGAAGTATAATGGCAAATCGTTTAAAAGAAAAATATCTTAATGAAGTAGTTCCTGCTTTGACAGAACAATTCAACTACTCATCAGTGATGGCTGTTCCTAAAGTGGATAAGATCGTTTTGAACATGGGTGTTGGTGAAGCTGTATCAAACGCTAAAAGCCTTGAAAAAGCTGCTGAAGAATTAGCACTTATCTCAGGTCAAAAACCACTTATCACTAAAGCTAAAAAATCTATCGCCGGCTTCCGTCTTCGTGAAGGTGTTGCGATCGGTGCAAAAGTTACCCTTCGTGGTGAACGTATGTACGAATTCTTGGATAAATTGGTTTCAGTATCACTTCCACGTGTACGTGACTTCCACGGTGTTCCAACAAAATCATTTGACGGACGCGGAAACTACACACTTGGTGTGAAAGAGCAATTAATCTTCCCAGAAATCAACTTTGATGACGTTGACAAAACTCGCGGTCTTGACATCGTTATCGTAACTACTGCTAACACAGACGAAGAGTCACGTGCATTGCTTACAGGCCTTGGAATGCCTTTTGCAAAATAATATAGGAGGTATAACTAATGGCTAAAAAATCTATGATTGCTAAGAACAAACGCCCAGCGAAGTTCTCTACTCAAGCATACACTCGCTGTGAACGTTGTGGACGTCCACACTCAGTTTACCGCAAGTTTAAACTTTGCCGTGTTTGCTTCCGTGAATTGGCATACAAAGGTCAAATCCCTGGTGTAACAAAAGCATCTTGGTAATAACATGATACAAAGAGCGTAACAACCCCAGCAAAAATAGGAGATTTGGTGCAGGAGCAATGCTCCAAGACAAATCTATCTTTTTTGCCCAGGTTGTAGCTCGTGTTCAAATGAGATTATCTTGTTTGAATGTGTCAATACTATCTGAGCCCAGCTCAATCATTAACTAGCAAGTGCAACTTGCAAACTACTAGTAAGAGGAGAAAAATAAAATGGTTATGACTGACCCAATCGCAGACTTCCTAACTCGTATTCGTAACGCTAACCAAGCAAAACACGAAGTACTTGAAGTACCTGCATCAAACATCAAAAAAGGGATTGCTGAAATCCTTAAACGCGAAGGTTTTGTTAAGAACGTAGAAATCATCGAAGATGACAAACAAGGCATCATCCGTGTATTCCTTAAATACGGAGCAAACGGTGAACGAGTTATCACTAACTTGAAACGTGTTTCTAAACCAGGACTTCGTGTCTACAAAAAACGTGAAGATCTTCCAAAAGTACTTAACGGTCTTGGAATTGCTATCCTTTCAACTTCTGAAGGTTTGCTTACTGATAAAGAAGCTCGCCAAAAGAATGTTGGTGGAGAGGTTATCGCTTACGTTTGGTAAAATCAAGATACAAAGCTCGTAAAGAACAAAGCAAAATTAGGAAGTTGGAGCAGGTTGTTTACAAACAAGCCAACTTATCTATTTTGCACAGTTCTTAGAGCGTGTTCAGTTCAGATCTTGAACTAAATAAGTATCTTAACCCCGTGAAAACTGGCCTTTATGGCCTGACAATTTAACAGGAGAATAAAAACATGTCACGTATTGGTAATAAAGTTATCGTGTTGCCTGCTGGTGTTGAACTCACTAACAATGACAACGTTGTAACTGTAAAAGGACCTAAAGGAGAACTTACTCGTGAGTTCTCAAAAGATATTGAAATCCGTGTGGAAGGTACTGAAGTAACTCTTCACCGTCCAAACGATTCAAAAGAAATGAAAACTATCCACGGAACTACTCGTGCACTTTTGAACAACATGGTTATTGGTGTTTCAGAAGGATTCAAGAAAGAACTTGAAATGCGTGGGGTTGGTTACCGTGCACAACTTCAAGGAAACAAACTTGTTTTGGCTGTTGGTAAATCACATCCAGACGAAGTTGAAGCTCCAGCAGGAATTACTTTTGGACTTCCAAACCCAACGACTATCGTTATCAGCGGAATTTCAAAAGAAGTAGTTGGTCAAACAGCTGCTTACGTACGTAGCCTTCGTTCACCAGAACCATACAAAGGTAAAGGTATCCGTTACGTTGGCGAATATGTTCGTCTTAAAGAAGGTAAAACTGGTAAATAATGTTGAGTGGTTGATTTTCAACCACCAACCCCATTACCAACTTTGTGCATAGCACATGATTTAAAATTAAAGAGGTGAAAACTGTGATTTCTAAACCAGATAAAAACAAACTCCGCCAAAAACGCCACCGTCGTGTACGCGGAAAACTCTCTGGAACTGCTGATCGCCCACGTTTGAACGTATTCCGTTCTAATACAGGCATCTACGCTCAAGTGATTGATGACGTAGCGGGTGTAACGCTCGCAAGTGCTTCAACTCTTGACAAAGAAGTTTCAAAAGGAACTAAAACTGAACAAGCCGTTGCTGTCGGTAAACTCGTTGCAGAACGTGCAAGTGCTAAAGGTATTTCAGAAGTGGTGTTCGACCGCGGTGGATATCTATATCACGGACGTGTGAAAGCTTTGGCTGATGCAGCTCGTGAAAACGGATTGAAATTCTAATAGGAGGACACTAGAAAATGGCATTTAAAGACAATGCAGTAGAACTTGAAGAACGCGTAGTTGCTGTTAACCGTGTTACAAAAGTTGTTAAAGGTGGACGTCGTCTTCGTTTCGCAGCTCTTGTAGTAGTTGGTGACCGCAACGGTCGTGTAGGATTTGGTACTGGTAAAGCTCAAGAAGTTCCAGAAGCAATCCGCAAAGCAGTAGAAGATGCTAAGAAAAACTTGATCGAAGTTCCTATGGTCGGAACAACAATTCCACATGAAGTTCTTTCAGAATTCGGTGGAGCTAAAGTATTGTTGAAACCTGCTGTAGAAGGTTCTGGAGTTGCCGCAGGTGGTGCAGTTCGTGCCGTTGTGGAATTGGCAGGTGTGGCAGATATTACATCTAAATCACTTGGTTCTAACACTCCAATCAACATTGTTCGCGCAACTGTTGAAGGTTTGAAACAATTGAAACGCGCTGAAGAAGTTGCTGCCCTTCGTGGTATTTCAGTTTCTGATTTGGCATAAGAAAGGGGATAAAATGGCTCAAATTAAAATTACTTTGACTAAGTCTCCAATCGGACGCATTCCATCACAACGTAAAACTGTTGTAGCACTTGGACTTGGCAAATTGAACAGCTCTGTTATTAAAGAAGATAACGCTGCAATCCGTGGTATGATTACTGCAGTATCTCACTTGGTAACAGTTGAAGAAGTAAACTAATGATTATTTAGGGGATGTGCATATGACCATCCCCTAAAACTAGATATAGTCATCTTAGATGACACAGTATAGGCGAGTTGATAAAGGAGACAACCTTTTCTCCTTTATCGGCGCTAGCATTTTACAAAAGAGGAGAAAAATAAATGAAACTTCATGAATTGAAACCTGCAGAAGGTTCTCGTAAGTCACGTAACCGTGTTGGACGTGGTACTTCATCAGGTAACGGTAAAACATCAGGCCGTGGTCAAAAAGGTCAAAAAGCTCGTAGCGGAGGCGGTGTACGTCTTGGTTTTGAAGGTGGACAAACTCCATTGTTCCGTCGTCTTCCAAAACGTGGATTTACTAACATCAACGCTAAAGAATATGCTATTGTAAACCTTGATCAATTGAACGCCTTTGATGACGGTGCTGAAGTAACTCCAGTGGTACTTGTAGAATCAGGAATTGTTAAATCTGAAAAATCAGGTATCAAAGTTCTTGGTAACGGTGAGTTGACTAAGAAATTGACTGTTAAAGCAGCTAAATTCTCTAAATCAGCTGAAGAAGCTATCACTGCTAAAGGTGGTTCTGTTGAAGTCATCTAAGTGAGGTGACCTATGTTTTTTAAATTATTGAGAGAAGCATTCAAAGTTAAACAAGTTCGATCAAAAATTCTATTTACAATTTTTATCGTATTTGTATTCCGTATCGGTACAAGCATTACTGTACCATGGGTAAATGCAAATAGCTTGAACGCTTTGAGTGGACTATCCTTCTTGAATATGTTGAGCTTGGTGTCAGGGAATGCCATGAAAAACTTCTCAGTTTTTGCACTTGGTGTTAGTCCCTACATCACAGCCTCAATCGTCGTCCAACTCTTGCAAATGGATTTATTGCCAAAATTTGTAGAGTGGGGCAAACAAGGGGAAGTAGGTCGTAGAAAGTTAAATCAAGCGACTCGATACATTGCCCTTGTGCTTGCATTTGTTCAATCAGTCGGGATTACTGCTGGTTTTAACGCTCTGTCTGGAGCTAAACTTTTGACTGTACCACTTACACCACAAGTATTCCTTGTAATTGGTGGAATTTTAACCGCAGGAAGCATGATTGTAACCTGGTTGGGAGAGCAAATCACAGATAAGGGATACGGAAATGGTGTTTCAATGATTATCTTTGCAGGGATTGTTGCTTCAATTCCTGATATGATTAAGGGCATCTATGTAGATTACTTTGTCAATGTACCAAGCAGTCGTTTGACATCGTCTCTCATTTTCGTTGCTATCTTAATCATTGCTGTTTTGTTAATTGTTTACTTTACAACTTACGTTGAACAAGCTAAATACAAGATTCCAATTCAGTATACAAAGGTAGCTCAAGGTGCGCCGTCAAGCTCCTATCTTCCATTGAAGATTAACCCTGCTGGGGTTATCCCGGTTATCTTTGCTAGCTCTATTACAGCAGCACCGGCAGCAATTTTACAATTCGTAAGTGCGTCTGGTCTTAATTGGGAATGGGTAAAAACAGCTCAAGAGTTGGTATCTACTTCAACCCCAACAGGTGTTGCTTTGTATGCTCTGTTGATTATTCTCTTTACATTCTTCTATACATTTGTACAGATCAATCCAGAGAAAGCAGCAGAAAATTTACAAAAGAGTGGAGCTTATATCCATGGTGTCCGTCCTGGTAAAGGGACAGAAGAATATATGTCAAAACTTCTTCGTCGTCTCGCAACAGTCGGATCAATCTTCCTAGGTGTGATTTCTATCCTACCTATTGTAGCTAAAGATTTATTTGGTCTTTCAGAAGTTGTCGCTTTTGGGGGAACAAGTTTGCTAATCATTATCTCTACAGGTATCGAAGGAATTAAACAATTGGAAGGTTATCTATTGAAACGTAAGTATGTTGGTTTCTTAGATACAACAGAATAATTGTAATAGAAAATAAAATTCACTATTGCTCAGAGAGTGGAGTGTAAAAATCAAAGACATTGTCAGATTTTTATCTCCTCTCTTCTATTTTGTTTTTAAATAGGAGTTGAAATGAATTTTTGCTTCTATTTAAATACAAAAAAGGAGTTTGAATCATGAATCTTTTGATTATGGGTTTACCTGGTGCAGGTAAAGGGACACAAGCAGCGAAAATTGTTGAACAGTTTCACGTTGCCCACATCTCAACAGGTGACATGTTCCGTGCAGCAATGGCTAACCAAACTGAAATGGGTGTATTAGCTAAGTCTTATATTGATAAAGGCGAATTGGTTCCAGATGAAGTTACAAATGGAATTGTTAAAGAACGTCTTTCTCAAGATGATATTAAAGAAACTGGCTTCTTGTTGGATGGGTACCCACGTACAATTGAGCAAGCTCATGCCTTAGACAAAACATTGGCTGAACTTGGAATTGAACTTGAAGGTGTTATTAACATCGAAGTAGATCCATCATGCCTACTTGAACGTTTGAGTGGTCGTATCATTCACCGTGAAACTGGCGAAACTTTCCATAAAGTATTCAACCCACCAGTTGATTACAAAGAGGAAGATTACTACCAACGTGAGGATGATAAACCTGAGACAGTTAAACGTCGTTTGGATGTCAATATTGCTCAAGGTGAACCAATCATTGCTCACTATCGAGCTAAAGGTCTAGTACATGATATCGAAGGCAACCAAGATATCAATGATGTCTTTAAAGATATCGAAAAGGTATTGACAAATTTGAAATAAAAGCGTTTTTCAGGCTTGCAAAATGTCTTGACAAATGTTATACTGAGTTAGTCTGACTTATAATTGTTGTCTCTGTGTCTAGAGGCATCAAATCGAAATTTAGGGAGGTACTTTTGCGTGGCAAAAGACGATGTGATTGAAGTTGAAGGCAAAGTAGTCGATACGATGCCGAATGCAATGTTTACGGTTGAACTTGAAAATGGACATCAGATTTTAGCAACAGTTTCTGGTAAAATTCGTAAAAACTATATTCGTATTTTAGCGGGAGATCGTGTTACTGTTGAAATGAGTCCATATGACTTGACACGTGGACGTATCACTTACCGCTTTAAATAATCGAAAAACTTGGAGGGATAAGAAATGAAAGTAAGACCATCGGTCAAACCAATTTGCGAATACTGTAAAGTAATTCGTCGTAATGGTCGTGTTATGGTAATTTGCCCAGCAAATCCAAAACACAAACAACGTCAAGGATAAGATAGAAAGGAGAAAACATGGCTCGTATTGCTGGAGTTGATATTCCAAATGACAAACGCGTAGTTATCTCATTGACTTATGTCTATGGTATCGGACTTGCAACATCTCAAAAGATTTTGGCAGCTGCTGGAGTTTCAGAAGATATTCGTGTTCGTGACCTTACATCAGATCAAGAAGATGCTATCCGTCGTGAAGTGGATGCAATTAAAGTTGAAGGTGACCTTCGTCGTGAAGTGAACTTGAACATCAAACGTTTGATGGAAATCGGTTCATACCGTGGTATCCGTCACCGTCGTGGACTTCCTGTCCGTGGACAAAACACTAAAAACAACGCTCGCACTCGTAAAGGTAAAGCTGTTGCGATTGCTGGTAAGAAAAAATAATATAGGAGGTAAAAGTCTTGGCTAAACCAACACGTAAACGTCGTGTGAAAAAGAATATCGAATCTGGTATTGCTCATATTCACGCTACATTTAATAACACTATTGTTATGATTACTGATGTGCATGGTAATGCAATCGCTTGGTCATCAGCTGGTGCTCTTGGTTTCAAAGGTTCTCGTAAATCTACACCATTTGCTGCTCAAATGGCTTCAGAAGCTGCTGCTAAATCTGCACAAGAACACGGTCTTAAATCAGTTGAAGTTACTGTAAAAGGTCCAGGTTCTGGTCGTGAGTCAGCTATTCGTGCTCTTGCTGCCGCTGGTCTTGAAGTAACAGCAATTCGTGATGTGACTCCAGTGCCACACAATGGTGCTCGTCCTCCAAAACGTCGCCGTGTATAATCATTACCTTTACACTGCTTTTCGTTTAAGAGGGAGTAACTAAATGATCGAGTTTGAAAAACCAAATATAACAAAAATTGATGAAAATAAAGATTATGGCAAGTTTGTAATCGAACCACTAGAACGTGGATACGGTACAACACTTGGTAACTCTCTTCGTCGTGTACTTCTTGCTTCTCTTCCAGGAGCAGCTGTTACATCTATCGATATCGATGGAGTATTACATGAATTTGATACAATTCCTGGTGTTCGCGAAGACGTGATGCAAATCATTCTGAACATTAAAGGTATTGCAGTTAAATCATATGTAAAAGACGAAAAGACTATTGAACTTGATGTTGAAGGTCCTGCTGAAGTGACAGCCGGAGATATTTTAACTGATAGTGATATTGAAATCGTAAATCCAGATCATTATCTTTTCACAATCGGAGAAGGTGCTTCATTTAAAGCAACTATGACTGTAAACACTGGTCGTGGCTATGTACCTGCAGATGAAAATAAAAAAGATAATGCCCCAGTTGGAACACTTGCTGTAGATTCTATTTATACACCAGTTACAAAAGTTAACTATCAAGTTGAACCTGCTCGTGTAGGAAGCAATGATGGTTTCGACAAATTAACCCTTGAAATCTTGACAAATGGAACTATTATTCCAGAAGATGCTTTAGGGCTTTCAGCACGTATTTTGACAGAACATCTTGATTTGTTTACAAATCTTACAGAGATTGCTAAATCTGCAGAAGTGATGAAAGAAGCTGATACTGAATCGGACGACCGTATTTTGGAACGTACGATTGAGGAACTTGACTTGTCTGTACGCTCGTATAACTGTTTGAAACGTGCTGGTATCAATACTGTGCACGATTTGACAGAAAAATCTGAAGCAGAGATGATGAAAGTAAGAAATCTTGGACGCAAGAGTTTGGAAGAAGTGAAACTCAAACTCATTGATTTGGGTCTTGGATTAAAAGATAAATAAAGGAGGAATACATGGCTTACCGTAAACTAGGACGCACTAGCTCACAACGTAAAGCAATGCTTCGCGATTTGACAACTGACCTTTTGATCAACGAATCAATCGTGACAACTGAAGCTCGTGCTAAAGAAATCCGTAAAACTGTTGAAAAAATGATTACTCTAGGTAAACGTGGTGATTTGCATGCACGTCGTCAAGCTGCTGCTTTCGTACGTAATGAAATCGCATCTGAAAACTATGATGAAGCAACTGACAAGTACACTTCTACTACAGCTCTTCAAAAATTGTTCTCAGAAATCGCACCTCGTTACGCAGACCGTAACGGTGGATACACTCGTATCCTTAAAACTGAACCACGTCGTGGTGATGCAGCGCCAATGGCGATCATTGAATTAGTATAAAATCATCAATTTTGTTGAGTGTTATGATGATGGAGCCCTGTGCTCTTAGTCTAGCTCTGGTCTACCGCTAGGACTTTTGTCCTAGCGGGAACACTCATCATAAGATGGTCGGTAGACGCTTGTTTACGAAATTGTTTTTCTTTTAAGAACAATTTCGTAAGCAGGCGTTTTTTAGTTTTTTTGTTGTAAATGTGCTATACTGAGAAAAAAGAAAATCACAAAATTAGATTTTCTATAGTTTAAAAATGGAGGGTCGATATGAAAGCTATCATAACTGTAGTTGGAAAAGATAAAGGTGGGATTGTTGCAGGTGTTGCGACTAAGATTGCTGAATTAGGATTAAATATTGATGATATTTCACAAACTGTCTTGGACGAGTTCTTCACAATGATGGCTGTGGTATCTAGTGAAGAAAAACAAGATTTTACTCATTTGAGAAATGAGTTTGAGGCTTTTGGTCAGACTTTGAATGTCAAAATCAATATTCAGAGTGCTGCGATTTTTGATGCTATGTATAATATCTAGGAGGCGTGTATGGATATTAGACAAGTCACTGAAACAATCTCAATGATTGAAGAGCAGAATTTTGATATCAGAACAATTACCATGGGAATTTCACTTCTAGATTGTATAGATCCAGATATTAATAAGGCTGCAGATAAAATTTATGATAAGATAACTAGCAAGGCCGCAAATTTAGTTGCTGTCGGGGATGAAATTGCAGCTGAACTTGGGATTCCAATCGTTAACAAACGCGTATCGGTAACGCCTATTTCTTTGATTGGAGCAGCAACAGATGCGACAGATTATGTAGTGTTAGCAAAAGCTTTAGATAGAGCAGCAAAAGAAATTGGTGTAGATTTTATTGGGGGTTTTTCTGCCTTAGTTCAGAAAGGCTACCAAAAAGGAGACGAAATACTCATCAACTCGATTCCGCGTGCCTTAGCTGAAACTGATAAAGTTTGCTCTTCTGTCAATATCGGTTCAACCAAGTCAGGAATTAACATGACTGCTGTAGCTGATATGGGTCGAATTATCAAGGAAACTGCTAGTTTTTCTGATATGGGAGCTGCTAAATTAGTTGTATTTGCCAATGCAGTTGAAGACAATCCTTTTATGGCCGGAGCCTTTCATGGTGTTGGCGAAGCTGATGTTATTATTAATGTTGGTGTTTCAGGTCCTGGTGTAGTCAAACGTGCCTTAGAAAAAGTTCGCGGCCAAAGCTTTGATGTAGTTGCTGAAACTGTTAAAAAGACAGCCTTCAAGATTACTCGGATTGGTCAATTAGTTGGCCAGATGGCTAGTGAAAGACTAGGAGTTGATTTTGGGATTGTTGATTTGAGTTTAGCACCTACTCCTGCAGTGGGGGATTCTGTAGCTCGGGTTCTCGAGGAAATGGGTCTTGAAACAGTTGGGACTCATGGGACGACTGCAGCCTTAGCTCTTTTAAATGACCAAGTAAAAAAAGGTGGTGTAATGGCTTGCAACCAAGTCGGTGGATTGTCAGGTGCTTTCATCCCAGTCTCAGAAGATGAGGGTATGATAGCAGCAGTGCAAAATGGCTCCCTAAATCTTGAGAAATTAGAAGCAATGACAGCTATCTGTTCAGTTGGTTTGGATATGATTGCCATTCCAGAAGATACTCCTGCAGAGACGATTGCAGCTATGATTGCGGATGAGGCAGCAATTGGTGTCATTAACATGAAGACAACGGCTGTTCGTATTATTCCAAAGGGTAAAGAAGGCGATATGATTGAGTTTGGAGGCCTATTGGGGACGGCGCCAGTAATGAAGGTCAACGGTGCTTCTTCAGTTGATTTCATTGCTCGTGGAGGTCAAATTCCAGCTCCAATCCATAGTTTTAAAAATTAATAAAAAAATAAAATGGTTTAAGGTCAATTTAAGGATGAGTGTGTATACTATAATCATTAAATGAAGACCTCCTAACTTTATTTAATAGAAATCCTAAACTTTTTCATAATAATCTCCTACAAAAGTCGCTCGTAAGAGTGGCTTTTGTTTTGTATTCTCAAAAAAACTAGTAAAATATCATTGATTCTGGTCAAATTTTTTAAGAATGGCTACTTTTTTCGAAGCCAAACCAGCCTAAAACCTTGCCATGATTGGCTTTTTGAAATTTTATGGTATAATAGTAGTAGTTTTATTAGATGGAGTATGATTTTTGAGAAAAAGCTTTCGTGTAAAAAAAGAGAAAGATTTCGACGCCATATTTAAAAAGGGAGCAAGTGTAGCTAATCGAAAATTTGTTATTTATCGATTAGAAAACAATGAAACACATTTTCGAGTAGGTTTATCAGTCAGTAAAAAATTAGGAAATGCTGTAACAAGAAACCAAATCAAGAGAAGAATCCGGCATGTTCTCATTCAAAATAGCAATCAAATTGTTGATAATGTCGATTTTGTTGTGATTGCTCGAAAAGGCGTTGAACTACTAGAATATGCAGAAATTGAAAAAAATTTACTTCATGTTTTGAGATTAGCAAAGATTTACCAGGAAGGAAATAAGAGTGAAGAAGAAATTACAATTGACTAGTTTTTTAGGTTTGTCCTTGTTGGTAATGACTGCTTGTGCAACTAGTGAAGTGTCTGCTGATTCGGCAGACTTTTGGAGTAAACTTGTTTATTTTTTTGCTGAAACCATTCGTTTTTTGTCCTTTAATGTAAGCATTGGTTTAGGGATTATTCTTTTCACGGTTTTGATTAGAACAATACTGTTACCAGTCTTTCAAACACAAATGGTGGCTTCCAGAAAAATGCAAGAGGCGCAACCTCTTATCAAAGAATTGCGCGAACGTTATCCAGGTCGCGACATGGAAAGTCGTACTAAGCTAGATCAGGAAACACGTAAACTATTTAAAGAATTAGGCATTAAGCAATCTGCATCCTTCTGGCCGCTTTTGATTCAAATGCCAATTCTATTGGCTCTTTTCCAAGCTTTATCAAACGTAGATTTTTTGAAGACAGGCCACTTTTTATGGTTCAATCTAGGTGGAGCTGATACCACTTTCGTACTACCTATTTTAGCTGCCCTATTCACCTTCCTCAGTAGCTGGCTTTCAAACAAAGCTTTGCCTGAGAAAAATGGTGCAATGACAGGTATGATGTATGGCATGCCTGTTATAATCTTCTTTTTTGCAATATCTGCTCCAAGTGGTGTCGCTCTTTACTGGGCGGTTTCAAATGCTTATCAAGTATTGCAAACTTACCTTTTGAACAATCCCTTCAAAATTATTGCAGAGCGTGAAGCAGATGTGCAAGCTAAGAAGGATTTAGAAGTTAAGAAAAGAAAAGCTCTAAAGAAAGCACAGAAAAAGAAAAAGTAAGGAGAAATCTGATAATGGTATTATTTACAGGTTCAACAGTTGAAGAAGCAATCCAAAATGGATTGAATGAATTAAATATTCCGAGAATGAAAGCTCATATCAAAGTTGTTTCGAGAGAGAAAAAAGGATTTTTTGGACTTTTTGGAAAAAAACCAGCTCAAGTTGATATCGAAGCAATCAGTGAAACAACGGTTGTAAAAGCAAATCAGCAAGCGATCAAAGGCGTTCCAAAAGAAATTAATGATCAAAATGATCCAGTTAAAACAGTCAGTGAAGCAACAGTCGATTTGGGACATGTAGTTGCAGCTATCAAGAAGATTGAAGAAGAAGGCCAAGAAATTTCTGAAGAAGTCAAGGCTGAAATTCTCAAGAATGATAAGGAAGCAAGCACTATTTTAGAGGAAACAGGGCACATTGCTGTTTTAAAAGAATTGCAACCTGAAGAAATTCAAGAAAATGCTGACGAAGAGCAAGGTAGTGATTTAGAAAACCTTGGTTTGAAAGTTGAGCCGACTTACGACACAGAAAAGGTTGTTGAAGAAGTGACGGACTATGTTCAAGCAATCATTGATGATATGGATGTTGAGGGAACTATTTCTAGTACTTCTAACCGTCGTTCTATCAACATGCAAATCGATACGAATGAGCCGGGTCGTATTATCGGTTACCACGGTAAGGTTTTGAAATCTCTTCAACTTCTAGCGCAAAATTACCTCTACAATCGTTATTCAAAAACTTTCTACATCACGATCAATGTGAATGACTATGTGGAACATCGTGCAGAAGTTTTGCAGAGTTACGCACAGAAATTGGCTACACGTGTCTTGGAAGAAGGTCGTAGTCAGATGACAGATCCAATGTCAAGTAGCGAGCGTAAAATTATCCATCGTATCATTTCGCGAATGGAAGGTGTAACGAGCTACTCTGAAGGCGACGAACCAAATCGTTATGTTGTCGTAGATACTGAATAAGATAAATGAAAAATCAGGTTTTCCTGATTTTTTTCTAACTAAAGAAGGAATCAAATGAAAGAAATCAAAGATTATCTTGCTTATCAAGGAGAACAGTACCGGAATCCTGACAAAGCAGGAGTTGAAAGAGATAAAATGTTATCCATGCGTAGCAAAGGGCAGGGAGCACGAAAGTCATTTACTCACCTAGCTGAATGTTTTCAAGCTAGGCATTCCGATTGGAAATTACACCCAACCAGTCAATGGATGAATCAAGCTCAACGTCTTCGCCCTCATTTTTGGGCTTATTTACAGGCAGAAGGTTCAGTTGCGGAACCCATGATGGCTCTTCGTTTGTATGGAAGTCAGAAAAATTGGGGAATCTCTTTAGAAGTTAGTTTTATAGAGAGAAAGAAAGATGAAGCTACCTTATCAAAACAGGCTAAAGTTTTGGATGTGCCAGTGGTTGAGGGAATCTATTATTGGGTTCAGAAAAACGATGAGAGTTATAGAGTGCAGGCTACTGAGGAGAATAGACAACTTTTGAGACAACAGTTATCTAACCAAGAGATTCGCAAAGTATTAATAAAAGCTGATGTTCCAGTGACTGATGAAGAAACTCTAGATAAGATTTTAGATGAACTGGATAGGGCTTTTGAAAAATTCTTGCCTTACTATCAAGCGACCAGAAATTAATCTAATCGGCTGAGTCATTTTATAGTAAATTGTTTTATTGCTATTCTAGGTATTTTTTCATATAATAGTAAAATAGGATGAGTGGTATACTTATCACCTCAAAGAGAAAGGAAATTCTATGTCAAATCTATCTGTTAATGCGATTCGTTTTCTAGGTATTGACGCTATCAATAAAGCGAACTCAGGTCACCCAGGGGTGGTTATGGGAGCTGCACCGATGGCATACAGCCTTTTCACTAAAGAACTTCGTATCAATCCAGCTCAACCAAACTGGATTAACCGCGACCGCTTTATTCTCTCAGCAGGTCATGGGTCAATGCTTCTCTATGCCCTTCTTCACCTTTCTGGATTTGAAGATGTGAGTATGGATGAACTGAAGAACTTCCGTCAATGGGGTTCTAAAACTCCAGGTCACCCAGAATTTGGTCATACAGCAGGGGTTGATGCAACTACAGGTCCTCTAGGACAAGGGATTGCGACTGCGACAGGTTTTGCACAAGCAGAACGTTTCCTTGCAGCTAAGTACAACCGTGAAGGTTATAACATCTTTGATCACTACACATATGTTATCTGTGGAGATGGCGACTTGATGGAAGGTGTCTCAAGTGAAGCTGCTTCTTATGCAGGCTTGCAAAAGCTTGACAAGTTGGTTGTTCTTTATGACTCAAATGATATCAACTTGGATGGTGAGACAAAAGATTCATTCACAGAAAGTGTTCGCGATCGTTACAATGCCTACGGTTGGCATACAGCTTTGGTAGAAGATGGAACAGATTTAGAAGCGATTCATGCTGCTATCGAAGAAGCTAAGGCTTCAGGAAAACCATCTTTGATCGAAGTGAAAACTGTTATTGGTTATGGTTCTCCAAACAAACAAGGAACCAATGCCGTACACGGTGCCCCTCTTGGAGCAGATGAAACTGCAGCAACTCGCCAAGCACTTGGTTGGAACTATGAACCATTTGAAATTCCAGCGGAAGTTTATGCCGATTTCAAAGAAAATGTTGCAGATCGTGGTGCATCGGCATATGAAGCATGGACAAAACTAGTCGCAGATTATAAAGAAGCTCACCCAGAACTTGCTGCAGAAGTGGAAGCAATCATCGAAGGGCGTGATCCAGTTGAGGTGACTCCAGAAGACTTCCCGGCTTTAGAGAATGGCTTCTCTCAAGCAACTCGTAACTCAAGTCAAGATGCTTTGAATGTAGTGGCTGCTAAATTGCCAACTTTCCTTGGTGGATCAGCAGACCTTGCTCATTCAAATATGACTTATATCAAAACAGATGGACTCCAAGATGATGCAAATCGCTTGAATCGTAATATCCAATTTGGTGTTCGTGAATTTGCAATGGGTACCGTTTTGAACGGAATGGCTCTTCACGGTGGACTTCGAGTTTACGGTGGAACTTTCTTCGTATTCTCAGACTACCTTAAAGCAGCAGTTCGTTTGTCAGCTCTACAAGGTCTTCCTGTAACCTATGTCTTTACTCACGATTCAATCGCAGTTGGTGAAGATGGACCAACTCACGAACCAGTAGAGCACTTGGCAGGTCTTCGTGCAATTCCAAACCTCAATGTTTTCCGTCCAGCAGATGCGCGTGAAACTCAAGCAGCTTGGTACCTTGCAGTGAAGAGTGAGAAAACACCAACTGCCCTCGTCTTGACTCGTCAAAACTTGACTGTTGAGGAAGGAACAGACTTTGATAAGGTTACCAAAGGTGCTTATGTTGTCTATGAAAATGCAGCAGACTTTGACACTATTTTGATTGCAACAGGTTCAGAGGTTAATCTGGCTGTTGCAGCTGCTAAAGAATTGGCAAGTCAAGGTGGAAAAGTTCGCGTAGTCAGCATGCCATCTACGGATGTCTTTGACGCACAAGATGCAGCCTACAAAGAAGAAATCCTACCAAATGCGATTCGTCACCGTGTGGCGGTTGAAATGGGAGCGACTCAAAACTGGTACAAATACGTTGGTCTTGATGGAGCAGTTCTCGGTATTGATACCTTTGGAGCATCTGCCCCAGCACCAAAAGTTTTAGCAGAGTATGGATTTACAGTTGAAAAATTAGTTGAAATTGTAAACAACTTGAAGTAAGAAAAATCAGAGCATTTGCTCTGGTTTTTTATTGACCTAAAATCAAGGTGCAATCTTGTAAAAACAAGTGAAATTTGATATAGTAGTTTTATCTGAATTACAAAGGAGAAAAAATAATGGGTGGGAATTTAACATTCTTGATTATGCTTGTTTTGATGTTTGGTTTGATGTTCTTCATGCAACGTTCTCAAAAGAAACAAGCTGAAAAACGCATGGAGAGCCTCAACAAACTTCAAAAAGGCTACGAAGTAATCACTATCGGTGGTCTCTACGGTACAGTCGACGAAGTTGATACTGAAAACAAAACGATTGTACTTGATGTAGACGGAGTATACTTGACTTTTGAATTAGGCGCAATTAGAACAGTTTTGCCAGTCAAAGAAGCTGTCACACCTGAAGGCGCTGTTATCGAAGAAGGCAGTGCTATTGAAGAATAAAACGGGGTGAATCTCATTCCCGTTTTTCTATGATAATGAGGAGCAATGATGAAAAAGGTTGTTTTTGTTTGCCTTGGTAATATTTGCCGAAGTCCTATGGCAGAATTTGTTATGAAATCTTTAACCGATGATTATGAGATTGAAAGTAGAGCAACTTCTTCTTGGGAACACGGTAATCCAATCCACAAAGGGACGCAAGGCATCTTTCGAAGTCATGGCGTTCCTTATGATACTTCGAAAACTTCCCAACAAATTTCTAAAAAAGATTTTGAGTATTTTGACTATATCATTGGGATGGATGAGTCTAATCTCGCTGATTTGCATCAGATGTGTCCTCAAGATCAACTACATAAGCTAGAGGCATTTGCTTCTGAGGATGTTCCTGATCCATGGTATACAGGTGATTTTGATGAAACTTATGATCGAGTTTTAACTGGTTGCCAAGCTTGGCTAACACGTTTAGAAAATGAGGCAAAAAATGGATAATTTAAAGAAATTCTATGATAAATACAGTGTCTATATAACGCGTCCTCGTTTGGAAATTGCAACGATAGTAGTCATAGCTCTTTGTGCTATATTTGTATTTGTGGGGAATATGCCTAAGCAAGGAGTTTTAAAATTGGATGGCGATTCACTAGTATATGACGGAAGTATTGTTCGTGGGAAGATGAACGGCCAAGGAACAATGACCTTCTCTAATGGAGATACCTACACCGGACAGTTTAAAAATGGCGCATTTAATGGGAAAGGAACCTACCAAGCTAAGAATGGATGGGTTTATGAAGGTGATTTTGTGAATGGCCAAGCTGAAGGAAAAGGGAAACTAACTACCGAGCAAGAAGTTGTCTATGAAGGCGACTTTAAACAAGGACTCTTCCAACAGGCACAATAACCTCCTAACAAGGAGGTCTTTTCTCAAGAAATAAAGAAAACGCTTCCTTGATTTAAGAGTGGAAAAATAAACTAAAAACAAGTTTGTGAAAAAAAAAAATATAATAAGATTTTCACAAACCTCGGGGAAAGAATGCATTATAACGCGAATTTGAGAAAAAAATCACAAAAATATGAAAATTCTTTGTGAAATATCTATGAAACTGTTTACAAAGTAAAAAAAAAGAGTTATAATATACTTGTGAAAAATTTAACAAAGGTTTAAACCTTTAAGGCTATGGAGGAAAATATGGCTGATAAAAAAACTTTGACACCTGAGCAAAAACAACTCGCTGCTGAAAAGCATGTAGATGGATTAGTACAAAAAGCTTTGGTTGCACTTGACGAAATGCGCAAGTTGAACCAAGAGCAAGTTGACTACATCGTAGCAAAAGCATCTGTTGCTGCTCTTGATGCACACGGAATTCTTGCACAACATGCAGTTGAAGAAACTGGGCGTGGTGTATTCGAAGACAAGGCAACAAAAAACCTTTTTGCCTGTGAACACGTAGTAAACAATATGCGTGGCGTTAAAACAGTTGGAGTTATTGAAGAGGACCCAATTACAGGTCTGACTAAAATTGCAGAACCTGTAGGTGTAATCTGCGGTGTCACTCCAACAACAAACCCAACTTCAACAGCTATTTTCAAATCATTGATTGCTTTGAAAACGCGTAATCCAATCGTTTTCGCTTTCCACCCATCAGCTCAAGAATCATCAGCTCACGCAGCACAAATCGTTCGTGATGCAGCAATCGCAGCTGGCGCTCCTGAAAACTGTGTTCAATGGATTACAGAACCATCAATGGAAGCAACTGGAGCACTTATGAACCACGAAGGCGTTGCGACTATCCTCGCAACTGGTGGTAATGCCATGGTTAAAGCTGCTTACTCATGCGGTAAGCCAGCACTTGGGGTAGGTGCCGGGAATGTTCCTGCTTATGTAGAAAAATCTGCTGACCTCCGTCAAGCTGCTCATGATATCGTTATGTCTAAATCATTTGATAATGGTATGGTCTGTGCGTCAGAACAAGCAGTTATCATTGATAAAGAAGTTTATGATGAATTTGTAGAAGAATTCAAGTCATATCACACTTACTTTGTAAACAAGAAAGAAAAAGCTCTTCTTGAAGAATTCTGTTTCGGTGTGAAAGCTAACAGCAAAAACTGTGCTGGTGCTAAACTAAACGCAAACATCGTTGGTAAGCCAGCTGCATGGATTGCTGAACAAGCTGGATTCTCTGTTCCAGAAGGAACAAATATCTTGGCAGCAGAATGTGCAGAAGTAGGACCAAAAGAACCATTAACTCGTGAAAAATTATCACCAGTTATTGCAGTTCTTAAAGCTGAAGATACTGAAGATGGTCTTAAAAAAGCTCGTCAAATGGTTGAGTTCAATGGACTTGGTCACTCAGCAGCTATCCATACAAAAGACGAAGAACTTGCTAAACGTTTTGGTACAGAAATCAAAGCAATGCGTATTATCTGGAACTCTCCATCTACTTTCGGTGGTATCGGTGACGTATACAATGCCTTCATTCCATCATTGACACTTGGATGTGGTTCTTATGGACACAACTCAGTCGGTGATAACGTGAGTGCAATTAACCTTCTAAACATCAAGAAAGTAGGGAAACGTAGAAATAATATGCAATGGTTTAAAGTTCCTTCAAAAATTTACTTCGAACGCAATTCTATCCAATACCTTCAAACATGTGAAGATATTGAACGCGTAATGATTGTTACAGACAAATCTATCGAAAAACTTGGTTTTGTTCAACGCATTATCGACCAATTGAACAAACGTAGCAACCGTGTAACTGTCCAAGTCTTCTCAGATGTTGAACCAGATCCAGATATCACAACTGTAGAACGTGGAACTGAAGTGATGCGAAAATTTGAACCAGACACAATTATCGCACTTGGTGGTGGTTCTCCAATGGATGCGGCTAAAGTAATGTGGCTCTTCTACGAACAACCACAAATCGACTTCCGTGACTTGGTTCAAAAATTCATGGATATTCGTAAACGTGCCTTCCGCTTCCCATCGCTTGGCAAGAAAGCGAAATACATCGGTATTCCAACAACTTCAGGTACAGGTTCAGAAGTAACACCATTTGCCGTTATCTCTGATAAGAAAAACAACCGTAAATATCCATTGGCTGACTACTCATTGACACCAACTATTGCGATTGTTGACCCTGCTTTGGTTGAGTCAGTTCCTGACTTCATCGCTGCCGATACAGGTATGGACGTGTTGACTCACGCTACCGAAGCTTACACTTCAAACTTTGCTAATGATTATACAGATGGTATCGCTCTTCAAACAATCAAGCTTGTCTTCGAATGGTTAGAAAAATCAGTTAAGACAGCTGATCCAGAAGCTCGCGAAAAAATGCATAATGCTTCTACAATGGCTGGTATGGCCTTCGCCAATGCCTTCCTTGGGATGAGTCACTCAATGGCCCATAAGATTGGCGCGGTTCACCACACTGTTCACGGACGTACAAATGCAATCTTGCTTCCATACGTAATCCGTTACAATGGAACTCGTCCATCTAAGACTACTACATGGCCTAAATACAACTACTGGAAAGCTGATGAGAAATTCCAAGATATCGCGAAAATGCTTGGCTTGCCTCACTCAACTCCAGAAGAAGCAGTTGAAGCATACGCTAAAGCTGTTTACGACCTTGGTGTTGCAGTAGGTATCAAGATGAACTTCAAGGATCAAGGAATTGATGAAAAAGCTTGGAAAGACAGCTTGCATGAAATTGCCTTGCTCGCATATGAAGACCAATGTTCACCTGCGAACCCACGCTTGCCAATGGTAGCTGACATGGAAGAAATCATGGCAGATGCTTACTATGGTTATGCAGAACGTCCAGGACGTCGAAAATAATAGATTATCAGCCTAGAGGCAGGAGTTATCCTGTCTCTTTTTTGATTTTTCATGGAACCAAAATTTTATAAGGAATCATGATGTGGATAGAGTGAAGGCTTTTACTAAGGTGTCTTAGTAAAATAAGAGGAATTGAAAAGTATAAAACTAAAGTGAAAATCAACGCCCGCACTTGCAATAAAACTAAAATAGTTATATAATAGGTTTGTTGAAAGGTGATTTGTAGTGATTCAAGTTACTCTTTTCACAATAAAATTTTCATGATTTTCATAAGGAGGAAATCACTAATGGTAGTTAAAGTTGGTATTAACGGTTTCGGTCGTATCGGTCGTCTTGCTTTCCGTCGTATCCAAAACGTAGAAGGTGTTGAAGTTACTCGCATCAACGACCTTACAGATCCAGTTATGCTTGCACACTTGTTGAAATATGACACAACTCAAGGTCGTTTCGACGGTACTGTGGAAGTTAAAGAAGGTGGATTCGAAGTTAACGGTAAATTCGTTAAAGTTTCTGCTGAACGCGATCCAGAACAAATCGACTGGGCTAACGACGGTGTAGAAATCGTTCTTGAAGCAACTGGTTTCTTTGCTACTAAAGCAGCTGCTGAAAAACACTTGCATGCTGGTGGTGCTAAGAAAGTTGTTATCACTGCTCCTGGTGGATCAGATGTTAAAACAGTCGTATTTAACACTAACCACGATATTCTTGATGGTACTGAAACAGTTATCTCAGGTGCTTCATGTACTACAAACTGCTTGGCTCCAATGGCTAAAGCTCTTCAAGATAACTTCGGTGTTGTTGAAGGATTGATGACTACTATCCACGCTTACACTGGTGACCAAATGATCCTTGACGGTCCACACCGTAAAGGTGACCTTCGTCGTGCTCGTGCTGGTGCTGCAAACATCGTTCCTAACTCAACTGGTGCTGCTAAAGCAATCGGTTTGGTTATTCCTGAATTGAACGGTAAATTGGACGGAGCTGCACAACGCGTTCCTACTCCAACTGGATCAGTTACTGAATTGGTAGTTGTTCTCGAAAAGAACGTTACTGTTGATGAAGTAAATGCAGCTATGAAAGCAGTAGCTAACGAATCATACGGTTACACTGAAGATCCAATCGTTTCTTCAGACGTTGTAGGTATGTCTTACGGATCATTGTTTGACGCAACTCAAACTAAAGTTCTTGACGTTGACGGTAAACAATTGGTTAAAGTTGTTTCATGGTATGACAACGAAATGTCTTATACTGCACAACTTGTTCGTACTCTTGAATACTTCGCAAAAATTGCTAAATAATTTCTGAGTCGAAAAAGCAAGACCTATTGGTCTTGCTTTTTTAGTATTAGTGAAGAAAAATGGATGATTTTATCATCCATTTTGTTTTAATTCTCTTTCAAATGTATCTGAAAGTGCAGTAAAGCTTAATTTGTTTAAAGTTAGAGGGTGGATAAAGGATAGTTTAAATGCGTGCAGCATCAGTCTGCTAACTTTTGAATGTGAGTTGTAGAGAGGGTCTCCAAGAATTGGATGTCCGTGGTGAGATAGGTGAACTCGGATCTGATGGGTTCGTCCCGTTTTTAATTTGCAACGAATAAGACTAGTTTTGTTCGTTGCAAATTGTTTCAAACGAGTTACTTGGGTTTCAGCGTATTGGCCATTTTTTTGATCCACTACCCGTTTCCTACGGTCGTGACGATTGCGACCAATTTTATCTCGGAAGACAAGCTCTTTAGCCTCTATTTTTCCGTCAACTAGAGCCCAGTATTCTCGGGAAATCTCTTTCTTTTCTAATAAGCGATTAAGGATAGGAAGAATGAATGGATTCTTAGCAAACAATACGAGACCACTTGTTTCCATATCTAGTCTATGGACAACATAGCAAGTTTGACCAACATAGGCGCTGACATGATTAAGAAGAGCAATCTCATCGGGCTGATTCCCATGTGTTTTCATGCCCTCGGGTTTATTTACGATAATTAAATGTTGGTCTTGATAGATTTCATTTACAAGTTTGGGGTTGCCCAAAGCAATTTCTTTTGTAGGATAATCTTCCTCATCGAAAATCAATTGACATTCATCCCCAGACTTGATCGTTTGATGCCAATGCACCTCTTCTTGATTAATGAGGATGTGTTTCTTGGTTCTCAAAAAGTGCCTTATTTTTCGAGGGATTAACAGCTGTTCCTCCAGAAAAAGTTTAACTGTCATTTCAGGTAGAGACTCAGGGATAGTAAAGGTAAATTTCATACTGATATTGTAACAAAAATCAGTTTATTTGGACAGGGGAACTAGCAAAATTCTTGTCTTCCTATGGGGAAGATGATAAAATATACGCATGAAATTAGATACCTTATTTGAAAAATTTCTTTCTTTATTTAAAAAGGAAGAATCCGAAATTGAAGAAACAGAAATGAATGAAGTCGAACAAGAAGAAAATGTGTCGAGCAACTTACGACGTTCAAGAGCAGGGCGAAAGAAATCTGGGGCAGTTGGTCCTATTCGAAAATTCTGGCGCCGTTATCATTTGACAAAAATCTTTCTGATTATAGGACTAAGTGCCAGCCTTTTTGTTGGGGTCTATCTATTTGCGCTAGCAAAATCGACGAATGTTACAGACTTACAAAATGCTTTAAAAACACGTACTCTGATTTTTGACAGAGAAGAAAAAGAAGCAGGCGCCCTGTCAGGTCAAAAAGGCACCTATGTCGAACTTTCGGATATTAGTGAAGATTTGCAGAATGCTGTTATTGCGACAGAAGATAGAAGTTTCTATAAAAATAGTGGAATTAACTATGGACGCTTTTTCCTGGCCATTCTTACAGCAGGTCGCTCGGGTGGTGGTTCTACGATTACTCAGCAGTTGGCAAAGAATGCCTATCTTTCTCAAGATCAGACTGTTCAAAGAAAAGCCAAAGAATTCTTCTTAGCTCTAGAATTAACCAAAAAATATAGCAAGAAGGAAATCCTAACCATGTACTTGAACAATGCCTATTTCGGAAATGGGGTTTGGGGTGTTGAAGATGCAAGTAAAAAATACTTTGGGGTTTCAGCTTCTCAACTGACGCTTGATGAAGCTGCGACTTTAGCAGGAATGCTGAAAGGACCGGAATTATACAACCCTTTGAATTCTATTGAAGATTCTACTAACCGTAGAGACACCGTCTTACAAAACATGGTCGCTGCTGGCTATATTGATAAGGACAAAGAAGCGGAAGCTTCGGGTGTTGATATGGCATCTCAACTGCAGGATGCTTATAAAGGTAAAGTTTCAGACTACCGATATCCATCCTATTTTGATGCTGTTGTTAATGAAGCAATTGAAAAGTATAATTTAACTGAAGAAGAAATTGTGAACAACGGCTATCGTATATATACGGAATTAGATCAGAATTACCAGGCTAATATGCAAGTCATTTATGAAAACACAGCTCTCTTTCCAACCGCAGAAGATGGAACTCATGCTGAGTCTGGCAGTGTTGCTCTAGAACCAAAAACAGGAGGAGTTCGAGGAGTTGTTGGTCGTGTAGCAGGAGATGATAAAGCGGGCTTCCGAAATTTCAACTACGCAACTCAATCAAAAAGAAGTCCAGGTTCAACTATTAAGCCCTTAGTTGTCTATACCCCAGCAGTCGAAGCTGGTTGGGCTCTAAATAAAGAGTTGGATAATCATACTATGGAGTATGGTGATTACAAGGTCGATAACTACGCAGGAATCAAAACATCTCCTGAAGTTCCAATGTACCAAGCTTTAGCTGAGTCCCTAAACCTCCCTGCCGTAGCAACAGTTAAACAACTTGGCATCGACAAGGCTTTTGAATCAGGTGAAAGATTTGGACTTGATTTAACGAATGTGGATCGTGTGTTGGGTGTTGCCCTGGGTGGTGGTGTGGAAACTAGTCCACTACAAATGGCACAAGCTTATGCAGCATTTGCAAATGAAGGTTTGATGCCTGAAGCGCATTTTATTACACGTATTGAAAATGCAAGTGGTCAAGTCATTGCTACACATAAGAATTCTCAAAAACGTGTGATAGACAAGTCTGTAGCTGATAAAATGACTAGCATGATGTTAGGAACCTTCACAAATGGTACAGGAATAAGTTCTTCGCCTGATGGTTATGTTATGGCCGGAAAAACTGGAACGACAGAGACTGCTTTTAACCCAGAATATACGAGTGACCAATGGGTTGTTGGGTATACACCTGATGTAGTCATTAGTCACTGGCTTGGTTTCCCAACTACCGATGAAAACCATTATCTAGCAGGTTCGACATCAAATGGCGCCGCTCATATTTTTAGAAGTATGGCAGAAACAATTCTTCCTTATACGCCAGGAAGTACCTTTACTGTTGAGAATGCTTATGAACTAAACGGTATAGCTCCTAGAAATTCTCAAAATCAAGCAACCGACAATGGTGGTGTGCAATCAAGTGATTCTATAACTGATATCCGAGATCGAGCCCAGAATCTTATTGATGAAGCAGAAAAAGCTATTTCAGATGCAAAAATTAAAGAAAAGGCAAAAACTGTCTGGGATACAATTGTAGATTTGTTCCAATAAATTTTTAAAAGACAAGAGCAAAACTCTTGCCTTTTTTATATCCTAAAAAGCCCCAAAACACTTCCCAATGAAATATCAAACATTCAA
>NZ_CP058258.1:1575000-1647500 GCF_013394695.1 Streptococcus sp. oral taxon 061 | reverse complement strand
GAATGCACATTGGTCTTGTTTAGTCTTGAGAGGTCTTGTGGGGCCTTAGCTCAGCTGGGAGAGCGCCTGCTTTGCACGCAGGAGGTCAGCGGTTCGATCCCGCTAGGCTCCATTGGTGAGAGATCACCAAGTAATGCACATTGAAAATTGAATATCTATATCAAATAGTAACAAGAAAATAAACCGAAAACGCTGTAGTATTAATAAGAGTTTATGACTGAAAGGTCAAAAAATAAGGTTAAGTTAATAAGGGCGCACGGTGGATGCCTTGGCACTAGGAGCCGAAGAAGGACGTGACAAACGACGATATGCCTTGGGTAGCTGTAAGTAAGCGATGATCCAGGGATTTCCGAATGGGGGAACCCAACAGGTACTACCTGTTACCCATATCTGTTAAGGATATGAGGAGGAAGACGCAGTGAACTGAAACATCTAAGTAGCTGCAGGAAGAGAAAGCAAAAGCGATTGCCTTAGTAGCGGCGAGCGAAACGGCAGGAGGGCAAACCGAAGAGTTTACTCTTCGGGGTTGTAGGACTGCAATGTGGACACAAAGATTATAGAAGAATGGTTTGGGAAAATCAGCCAAAGAGAGTGAGAGCCTCGTATTTTAAATAGTCTTTGTACCTAGCAGTATCCTGAGTACGGCGGGACACGTGAAATCCCGTCGGAATCTGGGAGGACCATCTCCCAACCCTAAATACTCCCTAGTGACCGATAGTGAACCAGTACCGTGAGGGAAAGGTGAAAAGCACCCCGGGAGGGGAGTGAAATAGAACCTGAAACCGTGTGCCTACAACAAGTTCGAGCCCGTTAATGGGTGAGAGCGTGCCTTTTGTAGAATGAACCGGCGAGTTACGATATGATGCGAGGTTAAGTTGAAGAGACGGAGCCGTAGGGAAACCGAGTCTGAATAGGGCGCTTTAGTATTATGTCGTAGACCCGAAACCATGTGACCTACCCATGAGCAGGTTGAAGGTGCGGTAAGACGCACTGGAGGACCGAACCAGGGCACGTTGAAAAGTGCTTGGATGACTTGTGGGTAGCGGAGAAATTCCAAACGAACTTGGAGATAGCTGGTTCTCTCCGAAATAGCTTTAGGGCTAGCGTCGACATCAAGATTCTTGGAGGTAGAGCACTGTTTGGGTGAGGGGTCCATCCCGGATTACCAATCTCAGATAAACTCCGAATGCCAATGAATTATGGTCGGCAGTCAGACTGCGAGTGCTAAGATCCGTAGTCGAAAGGGAAACAGCCCAGACCACCAGCTAAGGTCCCAAAATAATTGTTAAGTGGAAAAGGATGTGGGGTTGCACAGACAACTAGGATGTTAGCTTAGAAGCAGCTATTCATTCAAAGAGTGCGTAATAGCTCACTAGTCGAGTGACCCTGCGCCGAAAATGTACCGGGGCTAAAACAATTTACCGAAGCTGTGGATACCTTTATAGGTATGGTAGGAGAGCGTTCTATGTGTGGCGAAGGTGTACCGTGAGGAGCGCTGGAACGCATAGAAGTGAGAATGCCGGTATGAGTAGCGAAAGACAGGTGAGAATCCTGTCCACCGTAAGACTAAGGTTTCCAGGGGAAGGCTCGTCCGCCCTGGGTTAGTCGGGACCTAAGGAGAGACCGAAAGGTGTATCCGATGGACAACAGGTTGATATTCCTGTACTAGAGTATGTAGTGATGGAGGGACGCAGTAGGCTAACTAAAGCAGACGATTGGAAGTGTCTGTCTAAGCAGTGAGGTGTGAATTGAGTTAAATGCTTAATTCTATAACATTGAGCTGTGATGGGGAGCGAAGTTTAGTAGCGAAGTTAGTGACGTCACACTGCCAAGAAAAGCTTCTAGCGTTTAAACATACTCTACCCGTACCGCAAACCGACACAGGTAGTCGAGGCGAGTAGCCTCAGGTGAGCGAGAGAACTCTCGTTAAGGAACTCGGCAAAATGACCCCGTAACTTCGGGAGAAGGGGTGCTGACTTTAGGTCAGCCGCAGTGAATAGGCCCAAGCAACTGTTTATCAAAAACACAGCTCTCTGCTAAATCGTAAGATGATGTATAGGGGGTGACGCCTGCCCGGTGCTGGAAGGTTAAGAGGAGTGCTTAGAGGTAACTCGAAGGTATGAATTGAAGCCCCAGTAAACGGCGGCCGTAACTATAACGGTCCTAAGGTAGCGAAATTCCTTGTCGGGTAAGTTCCGACCCGCACGAAAGGCGTAATGATTTGGGCACTGTCTCAACGAGAGACTCGGTGAAATTTTAGTACCTGTGAAGATGCAGGTTACCCGCGACAGGACGGAAAGACCCCATGGAGCTTTACTGCAGTTTGATATTGAGTGTCTGTACCACATGTACAGGATAGGTAGGAGTCTATGAGATCGGGACGCCAGTTTCGAAGGAGACGTTGTTGGGATACTACCCTTGTGTTATGGCCACTCTAACCCGGATAGGTGATCCCTATCGGAGACAGTGTCTGACGGGCAGTTTGACTGGGGCGGTCGCCTCCTAAAAGGTAACGGAGGCGCCCAAAGGTTCCCTCAGAATGGTTGGAAATCATTCGCAGAGTGTAAAGGTATAAGGGAGCTTGACTGCGAGAGCTACAACTCGAGCAGGGACGAAAGTCGGGCTTAGTGATCCGGTGGTTCCGTATGGAAGGGCCATCGCTCAACGGATAAAAGCTACCCTGGGGATAACAGGCTTATCTCCCCCAAGAGTTCACATCGACGGGGAGGTTTGGCACCTCGATGTCGGCTCGTCGCATCCTGGGGCTGTAGTCGGTCCCAAGGGTTGGGCTGTTCGCCCATTAAAGCGGCACGCGAGCTGGGTTCAGAACGTCGTGAGACAGTTCGGTCCCTATCCGTCGCGGGCGTAGGAAATTTGAGAGGATCTGCTCCTAGTACGAGAGGACCAGAGTGGACTTACCGCTGGTGTACCAGTTGTCTTGCCAAAGGCATCGCTGGGTAGCTATGTAGGGAAGGGATAAACGCTGAAAGCATCTAAGTGTGAAACCCACCTCAAGATGAGATTTCCCATGATTTTATATCAGTAAGAGCCCTGAGAGATGATCAGGTAGATAGGTTAGAAGTGGAAGTGTGGCGACACATGTAGCGGACTAATACTAATAGCTCGAGGACTTATCCAAAGTAACTGAGAATACGAAGTGTGAAGGTTTTCTTGGAATTTGATAGATATTCAATTTTGAGTAGGTATTACTCAGAGTTAAGTGACGATAGCCTAGGAGATACACCTGTACCCATGCCGAACACAGAAGTTAAGCCCTAGAACGCCGGAAGTAGTTGGGGGTTGCCCCCTGTGAGATATGGAAGTCGCTTAGCTCGAGGGAGTTTAGCTCAGCTGGGAGAGCATCTGCCTTACAAGCAGAGGGTCAGCGGTTCGATCCCGTTAACTCCCATAGGTCCCGTAGTGTAGCGGTTATCACGTCGCCCTGTCACGGCGAAGATCGCGGGTTCGATTCCCGTCGGGACCGTAATAACGAAAGTTATTTGACTCGTTAGCTCAGTTGGTAGAGCAATTGACTTTTAATCAATGGGTCACTGGTTCGAGCCCAGTACGGGTCATATTTGCGGGTTTGGCGGAATTGGCAGACGCACCAGATTTAGGATCTGGCGCTTAACGGCGTGGGGGTTCAAGTCCCTTAACCCGCATAATAGAAATCAGCCGGCTTAGCTCAGTTGGTAGAGCATCTGATTTGTAATCAGAGGGTCGCGTGTTCAAGTCATGTAGCCGGCATTTTTTTTAATATAAACCAGAGTCGATGCGAACGTAGTTCAGTGGTAGAACACCACCTTGCCAAGGTGGGGGTCGCGGGTTCGAATCCCGTCGTTCGCTTAGAGAGGCCGGGGTGGCGGAACTGGCAGACGCACAGGACTTAAAATCCTGCGATTGGTAACGATCGTACCGGTTCGATTCCGGTCCTCGGCATATATTGAAGAGCACCCTTAGCTCAACTGGATAGAGTACCTGACTACGAATCAGGCGGTTAGAGGTTCGACTCCTCTAGGGTGCATTAAACATTTAACTCGGGAAGTAGCTCAGCTTGGTAGAGTACTTGGTTTGGGACCAAGGTGTCGCAGGTTCGAATCCTGTCTTCCCGATTGGTCAATACTTAAATTGAGGCAGTTGCCTTTTTTTTATTTTTATATTTGATTTTTATCATTATTATCTGTAAATTCACATTGCACTTTCTTAAATGTTTCGTTACCTTTTTATGTCAAAACTAATAAATAAGTAAAGAATTATCTTATCGATAGTTCTTTTTTTTAATTTTTGGTATTCTAGACATATGAAAAGAATCAATATTGATGTTGTGGTTGTCCCTTTAAGTGGTCATTTGTACCCAACAATGAATTTATTAGCACCTCTACTTAACAATCCTAAGTATAAGATTCGTTTGTTTACAGGTCCTCAAAAGAAAGCTGTTTGTCAAGCTGCTGGTTTTCATGTAGTTCCCATACTAGAAAATCACATTGAGGATTTTGAATGTGCTGCAAATAATGATCAGCAATTAGGAATTTTATCGGCCTATCATCAACTTTCTTCAAGTATTGATTTAATTAACTTAGTTTCAGATCAATTATTTGATGAGTGGAGCAAGGATCGGCCAGATATTGTCGTAGCTGATTTTATAACCTTGTCAGGTGGTTTAGTAGCTAATCAACTTGGAATTCCGTGGATATCAACTATGGCTACCCAGTTTGCGATTGAAACGACAGATGGTCCTCCTTGTTTCTTTGGTGGACTGGGAAGTTCCAAGAATGGTTGGCAAGTTTCGGTCCAATTCCTAGGTAGAAAAGCAACTCGTTTAGTGAAACGAATTGTATCTTTTCTGCTTCGGAATCGCTTAAAAAGATATAATTTTAAATTGTATAATCAACTCGGTCAAGAGACCATATATTCTCCATATTCAATTCTTGGTATTGGTATGAAAGAAGTGGAGTTAAAAAAAGGATTTCCAAAACATTACAAGTGGGTGGGGCCTTCAGGAGCTTCAGTAGAGGCTGGAAAGGACTATCCGTTAGATTTATCAACCTTTTCTAATCAAAAGAAAGTCTTAGTGACTTGTGGTACACAACTTGCTTGGGCAAAAGAAAATCTTATTTATCAAGCTACGCAACTTGCAAAAGCTCATCCTGATTGTCACTTTTTTGTGACTCGTGGTGTAGGTGGAGAGACCTTCCAATGTGAAAATCTCATGGAGAACCTTTCCGTAGTTTCTTATCTACCTTATAAGGAGTACATTCCCCAGATGGATTACGTGATTCATCACGGGGGAGCTGGGATTTTTTATCAATGTATCATTTATGGTAAACCAGCTTTGATATTACCTCATGATTATGATCAATTTGATTATGCCGTTCGTGGGGTTGAAGCCGGTGTTGCTTTCTCAGCTAAAAGAGATAATAGTAAGGCCATTGGACAAGCCTTTGAGGAGCTGTTAGCTAAAGAAAATTGGCCAGAATTAGAGACTTTGCGCCAAGCAGCACAGTCTTATCATCCGACGGAAATGTTAGAGAGAGAAATCCATCGTCTGCTAGAAGATAAGGAGAAGGAAAAATGAAAACAGTTTTAGTAACTGGAGCGACAGGTTTCCTGGGTAAATATGTTGTAGAAGAATTAGTCGTGCATGGCTATCAGGTTCGAGCTTTTGGTAGAAGCAGTAAGGTTGGTTGCTCTTTAGAGAATTCTTCGGTTAGTTTTTTTCAGGGTGATTTGACCAAAGCTGATGATGTGCTAGAGGCTTGCAAGGGGATGGATTTGGTCGTTCATGCGGGAGCTCTGTCAACAGTTTGGGGCCCTTGGGAAGATTTTTATCAGACTAATGTTTTAGGAACCAAATATGTTCTCGAGGCATGTCGCCAAAAAGGTATTCAACGTTTAGTCTATGTATCCTCACCAAGCATCTATGCTGCTCCTAAGGATCAGTTGGCTATCAAAGAAAGTGATGCTCCAGAGGAAAATAATCTCAATAACTATATCCGCAGTAAATTGGCTTCGGAGAAACTCTTTAAAGATTATCCAGATGTTCCGAGTATCATCTTGAGACCTCGTGGACTTTTTGGGATTGGAGATACCAGCATCTTGCCACGGGTGATTAAACTTAGTCAAAAAATTGGAATTCCTTTGATTGGAGATGGACGTCAGCTCATGGACATGACCTGTGTGGAAAATGTTGCTTTAGCAATTCGTTCAGCTTTGGAAGCTCCAGAAGCAAAAGGTGAGGTTTATAACATTACTAATGGTGAACCGAGGGCTTTTAGAGATTTGCTAGAGGAAAGTTTGACAGGTCTGGGTTATCCAATCAAATATAGAAAAATTCCAGCATCTCTCTTATCAAGAATTGCAAGTAGTTTAGAATTTATATACAAGACCTTAAACCTTAAAGGGGAGCCAGCTCTGACACGCTATACCTATTACCTGCTTCGCTATAGTCAAACGCTGGATATTAGCAAGGCCGAGAGGGAATTGGGGTATCATCCGAAAATTAGTATTTCAGAAGGGATTGAACAATATGTCCAAGATTATCGAAAGCATTGAGTATTTCCCAGCCGGATATTGTACGAGTTATGCCGGTTTGCTTTTTAAGGGTGTCAAGAATAGAAAGATGACTTTCCCTGCAGGAGTGTTCCTTATCAAGCACAGGGATAAAGGATATTTTCTCTATGATACTGGCTATCACTATGATATTAAGACGAAACTTCGTTATGCTTTTTACCGTTTGGGGACGCCAGTTCAAATGACGGAGAAAGATCAGATTTTGCACATGCTGAAATCTAAAGGGATCAAGCCAGAAGAAATTAACTATGTCTTGTTGTCTCATCTACATCCAGATCATTTGGGAGGGGCTAGCTTCTTTCCGAATGCAAACTTTATCCTGACCCAGGAAGTCTATGATGTTTACAAGAAACCAAAACTAAAAGATTTAATTTTTAAAGAATTTTTGCCGAGTGACTTTGAGGAAAGATTGACAGTCATCAAGGCAAATCAACAAAATGCTAACTTTAAGTATCGCCCTACCATCGATCTTTTTGGAGACGGAAGTATCCTTGTAGCTTCGATAAATGGGCATGCTAAGGGGCAAGCTTGTCTCTTTATTCCAGATTATGATCTCTTTATCGCAGCAGATCTTTGTTGGGGAATTGACCTTTTACCCTACACGAAACAGATGCATCTGATTCCTTCCTTGGTGCAAGATAGTAAGGATGACTATATCAAAGGAACGGAGCTCTTGGAAGAGGTTTTAAAGGATGGAATAGAAGTGCTAGTTAGCCATGACCCTGTAGAAAGGATTGAGCGGATTTTGTATGAAAAAAATAACCTTTCTTAAAACTTTTATCCAAACTCGCTGGCTTCATAACTTTAGATCTCGAGAAGAATTAGAAAACTATCAGAAAAAGCAACTGGCTGCCTATATGGATTTTCTCAAACGTGAATCACCTTATTTTAAAAATGGTGTACCTAACGACTTTGATCATATGGATAAGGCTTTTATGATGACGCATTTCAATGAGCTTAATACTCAAGGTGTGGATCGAGACGAGGCCTTGGATTTGGCTATCGAAAGTGAAAAGACCAGGAATTTTACAGAGCTCAAGGGAGAAATAGCTGTTGGTTTGTCTTCTGGAACATCTGGACACCGGGGACTTTTTATCACAACTGAAAAAGAGAGAAGTATGTGGGCAGCAGCTATCTTGGCAAAGATGTTGCCCAAGGGCCAACTTTTTGGACACCGCATAGCCTTTTTCCTCAGAGCGGATAATGAACTCTATCAGACCATCAATACGGCACTTATTCGTTTAGAGTACTTTGATATTTTCAAGAATACAGATGAGCACATAGAGCGTCTCAATAGTTATCAACCGACCATTGTAGTGGCACCTGCTTCTATGTTGATTGAATTGAGTAAGCGCCTAAAGATAGGAGAATTAAGGATTCGTCCACAAAAAATCGTTTCGGTGGCTGAAATCTTGGAAGATAGTGATAAAGAGCGAATTTTGAGCGCTTTTGAGTTGCCGATTATTGACCAAGTCTACCAGGCAACCGAAGGTTTCCTAGCTTGCACTTGCTCTGCTGGGAATCTTCATCTCAATGAAGATATCATATTTGTAGAAAAACACTACTTGGATGAACGACGTTTTTATCCAGTGATTACGGATTTTAAACGAAGCAGTCAGCCTGTTTATTGCTACCAGCTCAACGATATCTTGGTTGAGAATCCTGAACCTTGTCCATGTGGATCTCATTACACAAGGATTGACAAGGTCGAAGGGCGTTCTGACGACATCTTCTATTTTGATGGACAGGACGGAGGTCAGGTAACGATTTATCCTGACTTTATCAGACGTTGCATTCTCTTTGTGGAGAATGTTGGAGATTACCAAGTCAAACAACATTCTGATAAGCTAGTGGAAGTTTGTTTGAGTCGAAGAGATGAGCAAGTAGAAACAGCGATTACAGAGCAGTTTCTACTTTTGGCGCAACAAAAAGAGTTTAAAGAACCTGAAATACAATTTTCAGATTATCACTGGGATACAAGTCGTAAGCTCAAACGTATCCAACGTTTATGAAAGGACAAAAAATTATGACAGAAGTAAAAAGACATGTAGAAATTGCAGGTTATGGAGTCTGCCTTCCAAAAAATACGGTGCAATTTAAAGACCAGACCCGTCATCGTGTGGTTGAAAATGAAGAAACGCAACTAGATTTGGCAGAAGCAGCTATCCAAGCTGCTCTTGAAAATGCAAATTTGAGTATGAAAGACATTGATTGCCTGGTATCAGCTAGTGCGGTTGGTGTTCAGCCGATTCCTTGTACGGCAGCTTTGATTCATGAACGTGTGGCAAAAGGGCTCTCTATCCCGGCTATGGATATTAATACCACTTGTACAAGTTTTATCTCTGCTTTATCAACCATGTCACATTTGATTGAAGCTGGGGAATACCATCGTGTTTTGATTGTATCCAGTGAAGTTGGTAGCTTGGGCCTTAATCCAAAGCAAAAAGAAAGTTATGAACTCTTTGGTGATGGAGCTGCAGCCTTTATTTTCCAAGCAAGTGACAAGGATAAGGGAGTGATAGCAAGCCTTCAACGTACTTGGTCAGAGGGAGCCCACGATACTGAAATCCGTGGAGGTTTGACTTCATATCAACCAAAAGAGTACTCTGAAGAAACGAAGACCAATTTCATGTTTGATATGAAAGGGAAGAAAATCCTCTTGCTTTCTGCTCGTGTCATTCCAGAAATGTTCCAAGAATTCCAAGAGAAATCTGGTATTTCTAAAGATGCTGTAGACTATATTATTCCCCACCAAGCTAGTCGAGCATTACCACTTGTTATGGATAAATTAGGAGTTAACAAAGACAAGTATCTCAATATTGTCAGTGAGTATGGGAATATGGTTTCCGTTGCGGTACCTTTTGGCTTGGCCTATGCACTCGATCATGGCTATGTGAAGGAAGGAGATACTATCTTCTTAATGGGGACTGCAGCTGGTATGACGGTTAATATGTTGGCGTTGAAATTGTAAAACGAGAGCAGGCACATGTAAATTGCCTGCTTTTTAAATGATTTTATAGGTAGAAGTATCGGCCTAAACAGGAAAAAGCTTGCTAAGTTTTATGAAACTAAGTATACTAGAAGGTGACAAGCGTTTTCAGACGTTGAATTAGGGAGTAGACTTAGAAATTGAGAGGGAGATATGGGGACAAGAAAATTTCGATTATTGATGTCCAAGTATGGCTTTAGTATTGCGATAATTCTGATAGAATTATTTGTTATTTTTGGCATTATTCTTTACATGAGTCAGATTGCTCCGCTTGTTTGGGTTTCCCTTGTATTTCTGGTTAGCGTAGCAACTGTTATAGCGATTGTCAATCGCTCCATGTCTCCTGAGAGCAAGGTGACTTGGTTGATTGTGACCTTTGTGCCGGTGTTTGGTCCACTGCTTTATCTCATGTTCGGTGAAAGAAGGCTATCAAAAAAAGAACTGAAACAACTCCAGGAATTGAATTCTATTGCATTTCATGAGAATAATGGGCGCCAACTCCATCTGCAGCTACAGGAGACAGATAAATCAGCTTATGGAATTATCAATGCCTTGCTACATATGGATAGTAATGCAGAAGTCTATGACCAGACAGATTCACAATTTTTCGCAAGTGGCGAGGAAATGTGGCAACAGATGCTGAAGGATCTTAAAAGAGCTGAAAAGTTTATTTTTCTTGAATACTATATTGTCGAAGAGGGCTTGATGTGGGATAGCATGCTCGAAATTCTCGAAGAAAAAGCTGCTCAGGGTGTTGAAGTCAAGATGCTCTATGACGATATTGGTTGTATGGTGACTTTGCCTGGGGATTATACTGTTTATTTGCGGTCTAAAGGAATTGATGCTCATAAGTTTAATAAGGTGATTCCTCGTATGACAGTGGCCTATAACAACCGTGACCACCGTAAAATCTTGGTCATTGATGGGCAGATTTCCTACACTGGTGGGATCAACCTCGCAGACGAATATATCAATCATATTGAACGTTTTGGACACTGGAAAGATAGTGGAATTCGGATAGATGGTCCGGCGACTCAAGCCTTTACCAGACTATTTCTCATGAACTGGTACATCAACCGTGGGGAAATCAGTGACTTTGATCAGTATCATTTGGAAAATCAGACACGGTCTGGTAGTGGTCTTTGTATCCCATACGGTAGTGGACCGAAACCAATCTACCAGATGAAGGTGGGTAAAATTGTCTATCAAAATCTGATTAATCAAGCAGAGGATTTTGTTTATATCACAACGCCTTATCTCATTATCGATTATGATTTAACAGAGGATATAAAGAATGCGGCGATGCGAGGTGTAGATGTGAGAATAGTCACACCCCACATACCAGATAAGAAACTCATTCAACTTGTAACACGGGGAGCTTATCCAGATCTTTTATCTGCGGGTGTTCGCATTTTTGAATACACACCTGGTTTTATCCATAGTAAGCAAATGATTGTTGATGATCGATTTGCGGCTGTGGGTACGATTAACTTGGATTATCGTAGCTTGGTCCACCACTATGAAAATGCAGTACTACTCTACAAAACAGAGTCAATCGCGGATATTCGCAAAGATTTTGAAGAAATTTTTGAACAATCTCAAGAAATCTTCTCGGATACCATAAATCCTACATGGTATCAAATGATGATTAAAGAAGTAACACAGTTATTTGCACCTATGCTTTAATTGAAAGAGACGGTTTTTCGTCTCTTTTTCTGTAAGCAGTTTCCTTGACATCTTATTTATTTTTCGTTATCATATGTCCATATAATATATGGGAGTCTGTGTACAGTCTGAGAGGAAGTGTTAAACTTCGACCGCACCTGATCTGGGTAATGCCAGCGTAGGGAACGATACTTGGCCTAATTTTGCACCTTTTTCATATATGAAAGAGGTTTTTCTTTTTTTCAAAGAAAAACTGTAACTTAGAAGGAGGTTTTAATGAAAGCAAGCATTGCTTTACAAGTCCTACCCCTGTCACAAGGGATTGACCGCATAGCTGTTATTGATCAAGTCATTGCTTATCTGCAAGCTCAAGGAGTGACTATGGTAGTGACACCCTTTGAAACGGTCTTAGAGGGAGACTTTGATCAACTCATGCGCATTCTCAAAGAAGCATTAGAAGTGGCAGGTCAAGGGGCAGACAATGTTTTTGCCAATGTGAAAATAAATGTAGGAGAGATTTTAAGCATCGATGAGAAACTTGAAAAATATAATGAGACGGCACATTAGTCTGCTAGGATTTTTGGGTGTCTTATCTCTTTGGCAGGTAGCGGGTTTGTTAAAACTCTTACCAAAGTTTATCTTGCCGACACCACTTGAAATCCTTCAGTCTTTTGTTCGTGACAGAGAATTTCTCTGGTACCACAGCTGGGCAACCTTGAGAGTAGCCTTGTTAGGTTTGGTCTTGGGTGTCTTGATAGCCTGTATCATGGCCGTCCTTATGGATAGTCTGGGCTGGTTAAATGACCTGATTTACCCAATGATGGTGGTTGTCCAGACCATACCGACCATTGCCATAGCGCCTATTCTGGTTTTGTGGCTTGGTTATGGAATCTTGCCCAAGATTGTCTTGATTATCTTGACGACAACTTTTCCTATCATCGTCAGTATTTTGGATGGATTTAGGCATTGTGACAAGGACATGCTGACCTTGTTTAGTTTGATGCGAGCAAATCCTTGGCAAATCCTTTGGCATTTTAAAATCCCTGTCAGCCTGCCCTACTTTTATGCAGGATTGAGGGTCAGTGTCTCCTACGCCTTTATCACAACAGTTGTATCCGAGTGGTTGGGAGGCTTTGAAGGACTTGGTGTCTACATGATTCAGTCCAAGAAACTGTTTCAGTATGATACCATGTTTGCGATTATTATTCTGGTATCGCTTATCAGCCTTCTGGGTATGAAGTTGGTCGATGTCAGTGAAAAATATGTGATTAAATGGAAACGTTCATAGAACAATAACGTTTGAGAAAAAGAAAAGAGGAAATAAAAATGAAGAAAAAATGGAAAGTGTTTTTAACGATTGTAACAGCTCTTGTAGCTGTCGTGCTTGTGGCTTGTGGTCAAGGAACTGCTTCTAAGGATAACAAAGAAGCAGAACTCAAAAAAATTGACTTTATCCTAGACTGGACACCAAATACCAACCACACAGGACTTTATGTAGCTAAGGAAAAAGGCTATTTCAAGGAAGCTGGAGTGGACGTTGATTTGAAATTGCCACCAGAAGAGAGTTCATCTGATTTAGTAATCAACGGTAAGGCGCCATTCGCTATCTATTTCCAAGACTATATGGCTAAGAAATTGGAAAAAGGGGCAGGCATTACTGCCGTTGCAGCGATTGTAGAACACAATACATCAGGAATTATCTCTCGTAAGTCTGACAATATCAATAGTCCAAAAGATTTGGTTGGTAAGAAATACGGAACCTGGAATGACCCGACTGAGCTTGCTATGTTGAAAACCTTGGTAGAATCTCAAGGTGGAGACTTTGAGAAGGTTGAAAAAGTACCAAATAACGACTCAAACTCTATCACACCGATTGCCAACGGCGTATTTGACTCTGCTTGGATTTATTATGGTTGGGATGGAATCCTTGCCAAATCTCAAGGTGTGGATGCAAACTTTATGTATTTGAAAGACTATGTAAAAGAGTTTGACTACTACTCACCAGTTATCATCGCTAACAACGATTATCTGAAAGACAATAAAGAAGAAGCTCGTAAAGTTATCCAAGCCATCAAAAAAGGCTACCAATATGCCATGGAGCACCCAGAAGAAGCTGCAGATATCCTCATCAAAAATGCACCTGAACTCAAAGATAAACGTGACTTTGTCATCGAATCTCAGAAATACTTGTCAAAAGAATATGCAAGTGACAAGGAAAAATGGGGACAATTTGATGCCGATCGCTGGAATGCCTTCTACAAATGGGATAAGGAAAATGGAATCCTCAAGGAAGACTTGACTGATAAAGGATTTACCAACGAATTTGTAAAATAATGACAGAAATTAGACTAGAACACGTAAGCTATGCCTACGATGATGAAAAGATTTTAGAGGATATTAACCTGCAAGTGACTTCAGGTGAAGTTGTCTCTATCCTAGGCCCCAGTGGTGTAGGAAAGACAACCCTCTTTAACCTGATTGCAGGCATTTTAGAAGTCCAGTCAGGACGAATCATTCTTGACGGAGAGGAAAATCCTAAGGGGCGCGTGAGCTATATGTTACAAAAGGATCTGCTTTTGGAACATAAGACGGTGCTAGGAAATATCATCTTGCCCCTCTTAATTCAAAAGGTAGATAAGGCAGAAGCTATTGCCAAAGCAGATGAAATTCTTGCTACCTTTCAGTTGACGGCTGTAAGGGATAAGTACCCTCATGAACTCAGTGGTGGGATGCGCCAGCGTGTGGCTTTACTTCGTACCTATCTTTTCGGACATAAGCTTTTTCTTCTAGACGAGGCATTTAGTGCCTTGGATGAGATGACCAAAATGGAACTTCATGCCTGGTATCTTGATATTCATAAACAGCTAGGCCTGACGACACTTATCATCACCCATAGTATCGAGGAGGCCCTTAACCTTAGTGATCGGATTTATATCTTGAAAAATCGCCCGGGACAGATTGTTTCTGAAGTCAAACTCGACTGGTCTGAAACTGAAGACAAGGAAGTTCAAAAAATTGCCTATAAACGGAAAATTTTAGAGGAATTGGGCTTGAATAATTAGAAATATAGAGAGTTGGTGAGGTTGATACTTTGCCATCTCTTTTTTGTCTATAAATGGAAATTCTGATAGATAAAAAGTGATATAATTGACTTATGGTGTTATGATGAAAAAAGATGAAATTAAAAAATATTTAGACACAGATCTTGAATTTAATGTTAATGGCCGAGGTGCTTGTTTCTTATCTAGCATTTGTGTAGCTGGTTATGATTATGAAGGTCAGAAGTTTGATACAATTGATGAAGCTATGGAAGCTAAAGTTTTTGATGGTAAAAGTTTAGTAGATATATGGGATGAAGTTTTTCTACAAATATCTTAAAATAAAAAATATGGACACATTATTGCAATAGATGATAGAAAGAGCATGAATGATGTTAAATAATGAACTAAATGACTATAACAAAACAGACTCATCTGATGAAATAGATGAACTCATTACTTCGGAGTCTAATCTTGAAGGGTACAGTGATTTTTACAAAGATAGTGAAGAGTCAAAAGTTTGGTGGATTGATAAGATAGATGTTAGAGGAGAAATATTATTCAGCTTTGACCAGAAAAAAATTTATAACCTTTTTCGTGATTATCCTCACAATATGACTGAAGAAGAAGTTAGAATTTTTGATAGAGAAAATCCTTACTGGAGAGATTTTTTCTCGGATAGAATATGAACTATAGTAGAAAAAACTGTGAAAAATTCACACTACAAAAAACTTCGGTATACCATTAATGATACCGAAGTTTTTTTCTAGACTTTACGAAATATTTCTTAGATTTGATGATAAATAACATACTTTCAAAGGATTTGAAAGCTAGGTGTAATTTTGTTATTATAACATAAGTGTAGAATAGAGAATGGAATAAGGCATAGTTTGCTATCGGGAGCAATTTTAAAAGTCAGTATTTTCAAGGATTAAGCCCTAAAAGTTTGACTTATAGAGTCGTAAATGATAGTATAGTCAAAGATAGTCAAAGTTTAAGAAGGAGGTAGCAAGCTATGAAATTTAAAAATACATCGGATCATATTGAAGCCTATATCAAGGCAATTTTAGAACAATCTGGTATCGTAGAATTGCAACGAAGCCAGCTAGCGGATACCTTTCAAGTGGTACCTAGCCAGATTAACTATGTGATTAAAACTCGTTTTACAGAGAGTAGAGGATATCTAGTTGAGAGTAAACGTGGTGGTGGGGGTTATATTCGCATTGGTCGAATTGAATTTTCTAACCATCATGATATGCTCCGCGATTTGTTGTATTCAGTGGGTGAAGAAGTCAGCCAAGTTATCTTTGAAGATGTTTTAAAACTTTTACTTGAACAAGAACTCTTGACTCGTCAGGAGATGAATCTGTTAGTTGCAACGGCCTCAGATCGTGTTTTGGGCGAGGAAGCTGATTATATTCGTGCGAATATGCTTCGTCAGATATTGCATGAAGTAGATAGAAAAGGAAAATAAAATTTAATGGAATATTCAAAAGCATTGAGAGAATGTATAGACAGTGCCTTTCTAGTGGCGAGTCGCTTTGGAGCAGACTACCTGGAGTCTTGGCACCTACTGATTGCTATGGCTAATCATAGCTACAGTGTTGCTGGAGCAACTTTGAACGAGTTTCCATATGAAATTGATCGTTTAGAGGAGGTAGCTGTTGAATTAACAGAGGCAAACTTTAACCACAAGGAAGATTACAAGGAACTCCCTTTTTCCTATCGTTTAAACGTCTTGATGTTGGAGGCGGAACATGTTGCCTCCGTTGTACATGCAAAAGCATTGGGAACTGAGCACCTTCTCTACGCAATCTTGCATGACGGCAATGCTTTAGCTACTCGCATTTTGGAAAAAGCAGGATTTTCTTATGAAGACCAGAAGGACCAAGTCAAGATTGCTGGACTTCGTCGTAGCCTTGAAGCGCGTGCTGGTTGGACAAAGGAAGATTTGAAGGCTCTACGTCAGCGCCATCGCTCAGTAGCAGATAAGCAAAACTCCATGGCTAATATGATGGGCATGCCTCAAACTCCAAGTGGTGGTTTGGAAGATTACACTCATGATCTCACAGAGCAAGCTCGTTCAGGCAAATTGGAGCCAGTTATCGGACGTGATCAAGAAATCTCTCGTATGATTCAAATTTTGAGCCGGAAGACAAAGAATAATCCTGTACTAGTTGGTGACGCAGGTGTTGGTAAAACAGCTCTAGCACTTGGACTAGCTCAGCGAATTGCTAGTGGAGATGTACCGGTTGAAATGGCTAAGATGCGAGTCTTAGAACTCGATTTGATGAATGTGGTTGCAGGGACACGTTTCCGTGGTGATTTTGAAGAGCGCATGAACAACATCATTAAAGACATTGAGGAAGATGGTCAGGTTATTCTCTTTATAGATGAGCTCCATACCATCATGGGTTCAGGGAGCGGGATTGATTCGACCTTGGATGCAGCCAATATCTTGAAGCCAGCCTTGGCGCGTGGAACTTTGAGAACGGTTGGTGCCACCACTCAGGAAGAATACCAAAAACACATCGAAAAAGACGCAGCCCTTTCTCGTCGCTTTGCAAAAGTGATGATTGAGGAGCCGAGCGTGGCTGACAGTATGGCTATCTTACAGGGCTTGAAAGCAACTTATGAGAAGCACCACCATGTCCAAATTACAGACGATGCTGTAGAAACAGCTGTTAAAATGGCGCATCGCTATTTGACAAGCCGTCACTTGCCAGACTCAGCGATTGACCTTTTGGATGAAGCAGCAGCGACAGTCCAAAACAAATCGAAACATGTGAAATCAGATGAGTCAGGTTTAACAGCAGCTGACAAGGCCTTGATGGATGGCAAATGGAAGCAAGCAGCGCAGCTCATTTCAAAAGAGCAGGTAACCCCTGTTTACAAAGATGTCGTAAAAGAATCTGATATTTTGACAACCTTGAGTCGCTTGTCAGGCATTCCAGTTCAAAAATTGACGCAAACAGATGCTAAGAAGTATCTCAATCTTGAAGCTGAACTCCACAAGCGTGTGATTGAGCAAGAACAAGCAGTATCTAGTATCAGTCGTGCCATTCGCCGAAATCAATCAGGTATTCGCAATAACAAACGTCCAATTGGATCCTTTATGTTCTTAGGACCAACTGGTGTTGGTAAAACTGAATTGGCTAAGGCTTTGGCAGAAGTCCTCTTTGATGACGAATCTGCCCTTATCCGCTTTGATATGAGTGAGTACATGGAGAAATTTGCAGCTAGCCGTCTCAACGGAGCTCCTCCAGGTTATGTAGGCTATGAAGAAGGTGGAGAGTTGACTGAGAAGGTCCGCAATAAACCATATTCAGTCTTGCTTTTTGACGAGGTAGAAAAGGCTCACCCAGATATCTTTAATGTTCTCTTGCAGGTCTTAGATGATGGTGTCTTGACGGACAGTAAAGGCCGTAAGGTTGATTTTTCAAATACCATCATTATCATGACGTCGAACCTTGGTGCGACAGCTCTTCGTGATGACAAGACAGTCGGTTTTGGAGCTAAGGATATTCGTTTTGATCAGGAAAATATGGAAAAACGAATGTTTGAAGAGTTGAAAAAGACATATCGTCCAGAGTTCATCAACCGTATTGATGAAAAAGTGGTCTTCCATAGCTTGTCAAGTCAAGATATGCAGGAAGTGGTTAAGATTATGGTCAAACCACTGATTGCAAGCCTGGCAGAAAAAGGAATTGACTTGAAACTCCAAGCATCTGCCCTGAAGCTTCTAGCTCAGCAAGGCTATGATCCAGAGATGGGGGCTCGTCCACTGCGCAGAACTCTGCAAACAGAAGTAGAAGACAAACTAGCAGAACTCCTTCTTACAGGTGAACTGAAAGAAGGTAAGACACTGAAGATTGGCGTCAAAGCTGGTCAATTGAAGTTTGACATTGTATAAAAACAAGAACTAGGATACTCCAGTTACAGTAGAGAGAAACCCTTCATTGCCATCAATGCAGAAAGGAAGTAGAAGATGATGAATCAGAAAATTCCAACCGGGATGACAGAAAAAGAGTATTTTGAAGTTCATGCAAGCCAGGAGGAGTTTCTTGAGTGGTATCACCAGCAAGAACTCCCTCAGTATGAAAAGCCAAGTGTGACTGTGGACATGGTAGCCTATTGCTTTGTAGAAGGGAAAATGAAGCTCTTTCTGATTCGTCGGAAGGCACACCCTTTTCAAAATTGCTTAGCGCTAGTTGGTGGTTTTATGGATGAAGGGGAAGATGCTGCCCATGCTTGCCAGCGTGAGGTAAAAGAAGAAATCAATCTTGAGCTTCCACTGGAAAAGATTGAGCAGCTAGTGACAGTATCTACTCCTGGTCGTGATCCCAGGGGTTGGACAGTTACCATTGCCCACTTGGTTTACCTACCTGGTCGAGCGTTTGACCTGGCTAAGGCAGGAGATGATGCAAAAGAAGTCCTTCTTGTAGATGTTGATTTTCACACAGGTAAGTGTTATTTGGATGGAAAAGAACTGGAAGAGAAGGACTTTGCATTTGACCACTTATCCATTATTCAAACATCCATCAAGAAAATTAAAAAAGCTATCGACTATGACCCTCGTTTCCTTTATCTACTAGAGGATGAGTTCACAGTGGATGATGGGTTAGCCCTCGTTGAGACTCTATGCCCAGGCAAATCATGTACGAGTGATAGTTTCTTATCGAAATATTGTCATAGCTTAGAGGAAGTTGGTTTTAAACGGATTCCTCAAAAGGAAGTTATCACTATTTATCGATTAAAATAAAAAGTGAGGTCGGGATTTTGAACTGCACCCCAAAAGTTAGACAGGAAAAAATCTAACTTTTGGGGTGTTTTATTATGAAATTAACTTATGAAGATAAAGTTCGGATCTATGAACTCAAAAAGCAAGGAGAGAGCTTTAGAAAGCTTTCAAATCAATTTGGGATAAATATTTCTAATCTTCAGTACATGATTAAATTGATTGATCGTTATGGGATAAAAATCGTCAAAAAAGGAAAGAATTGTTACTATTCTCCTGAACTAAAACAAGAGATCATTGATAAAGTTCTTCTTGAAGGTCGTTCACAAATTAGGGTGTCTCTGGATTATGCTCTTCCAAGTAGTGGATTACTTTCGAATTGGCTGGCACAATACAAGAAAAACGGGTATACTATTGTTGAGAAAATAAGAGGGAGACCACCTAAAATGGGACGTAAGTCAAAGAAGAAACCTGAAGAGATGACAGAGTTAGAACGTCTTCAAGCAGAAAATGAATACCTGAGAGCGGAGAATGCTGTTCTAAAAAAGTTGAGAGAACTCCGATTGAGGGACGAAAAAGAGCAAGAAGAAAAACGGAAATTGTCCGAGGATTGGTAACAGAGTTTTCTTTAGAGATTCTTCTAAAGATTATTAAGCTTGCCCGTTCAACTTATTATTATCATTTAAAACAGCTCGATCAAAACGATAAAGATTATGATGTTAAAGTTGAAATTCAAGCTATTTTTACTGAGCATAAAGGGAATTACGGCTATCGTCGAATGACTCTTGAATTGAGGAATCGTGGTTTTGTAGTGAATCATAAGAAGGTGCAACGTCTAATGAAGGTCCTTGGTTTAAGTGCTCGAATTCGTCGTAAACGGAAGTATTCTTCATACCAAGGAGAGATTGGCAAGAAAGCAGACAATCTTATTCAACGTCAATTTGAAGCAACCAAACCAATGCAAAAGTGCTACACAGATGTGACAGAATTTACCATTCCAGCAAGCAGTCAAAAGCTTTATTTATCACCAGTTTTAGATGGCTTTAACAGCGAAATTATCTCCTACAATCTTTCTACTTCACCGAACTTAGTACAAATGAAAGCTATGCTAGAACAAGCCTTTACAGAGAACCATTACGAAAATACAATTCTCCATAGTGACCAAGGATGGCAATACCAACACGATTTCTATCATCATTTTTTAAAGAATAAGGGAATCCAACCATCTATGTCACGTAAGGGAAATAGCCCAGATAACGGTATGATGGAATCTTTCTTTGGCATTCTTAAGTCTGAAATGTTTTATGGTTATGAGAATACGTTTCAGTCACTTGAGCACTTGGAACAAGCTATTGTAGACTATATTGATTACTACAACAACAAACGAATTAAGGTAAAACTAAAAGGACTTAGTCCTGTACAATACAGAACTAAATCCTTTGGGTAAATTAATTGTCTAACTTTTTGGGGGCAGTACATTTTCCCGACCTCTTTTTGTTTAAGGATGTTTATCTTTATTAGAATTACTCATGGTTCGAATGAATAAATCTTTGTATTTATATTTTAAATAATGTTCATGTAAGTACATTAGAGCCACATAGACAATCATGAAAATGGCAGTTAAATAGAACAAATCAAATGTTGTTTGAGCGTAATGAGTAGCAATTCCATAAGAAGAGAATGCACCAATAATCATCCAAGGAAGATACTTGTAATATTTCTTTGACATAAACCTACACCTCCAACATCCTATTTCAATTTTATTATAGCCCTTCAAGAAAAAAATGCAAGCGATTACACTTTTAAAAGATAGCATTTCAGTAGGAAGAATCTTTCTTTTTTAAATTTTTTACGAATAAAAGATATGGAGGGAGTAGGAAAAATGTACTAAAAAATTTTAGATAAATAGTTGACAGATTCAAAAACAAATATTACAATAATGTTACAAAAATATTTCTTAACATTTCAAAAGTGTTACAAAGGAGTGTAAAATGAAAACCAAAACTTCTATCAAATTAATGGTCGCAACTGTACTCGCTTCAACTCTGATATTAGGAGCTTGTGGTAATAAGAAAGAGAACACTGCGAGTGATAGTTCTAGTAAGACAACACAAGCATCTTCTAGTTCTAAGGCAAGTTCTTCAAGTAAAGATAACAAGACTCAGAAGTCATCAACTTCATCAGAAAACACTAAGTCGTCATCTTCTGATCAGTCGACGTCTACTCCTAATCAATCGCAAGCAACAACGGCACCAGAAACAAAGCAGAGCCAAGAATCTTCTGCTAAGCAAGCCCCTTCTCAATCCCCATCCAATCAACAAGGAACACAAGCAAAACCGAATCAGTCAACTTATGATCCAACAACTGATCGCAAACTTCAAGACAAGCAGGCAGAACATAACAAACGTTATAAAGGTGTCTTGACCATGGTTGACAAAGATTTTTCGGCTGCAGCTGGAAATTGGAAGGGTGCTAATGGCGAAACTATCACTGTCTCATCAAGTGGTCAGTTTACAGTAGAATCTGCTGATGGTAAGAAAGAAAACTATTCTATCCAAAGCTATTCTTATACTCTTGATGATGGGAAATACAATGCTGAAGTAGGTGGTGGAAAAGTCATCCAAATTACAACAGGAGCGGATGGTACAGTTTCTAGTGTTGTCTTGATTCAACCATAGAAAACTACCTCAAGTATAGTCTAGACTTAGATTTATAAAAGAGTAGTTCAACTGTTTTTCACTTAATTTCTCTAAATAGAAGTGGTATAATAAATGAATCAAAAGGGAATGAGTGATAAATCAATGGTGGATAAATTAATTTTACCTCAAAATACACGACTCATGGGAGTGTTTCTTGGATTTATAGGTGGTTCTTTGGATGTGTTCTGTCACATCCAGTACCATAGTTTGGTGGCGACACAGACTGGGAACATTCTCCTACTGATATCAGATTGGCACGACTCGAATGTCCTCAATACCATGTTGCGATTCTGCTCCATTATTTTCTTTTCCCTAGGATTTGTTTTTGCCTTACACATGAAAGAATATCACAAAACAGCCTATTGGCGGGTTAAGATGTTGCTTCCCTTATTTATTGGAACTCTTCTTTTGCCCTTCTTTTCTCGATTTCCTTTACTAGAAGTACCTTTTATTGCTTTTGGAACAGGTATGATGATGCTAACATTTACGGGTAGTTTAATTGAAGATCATCCCTATGTCATTTTTATGACCTCTGGAAATTACCGAAAGATGTTGACTGCTTTGTATCGCATCGTTAGAGGAGAGGGAGATGTTCAAGAATATCGTCGCCAAGCCTTGAACTATGGAATTGTTGTAGGGAGTTTTGTTTTGGGGGCAATTAGTTTGGCTGTATCGATGCATTTTTTCCATGAATGGTCTATTTGGATTGTCAGCTTCAATCTGTTTTTGATCATGGCCTACTATATAGCTAGAGTGAAGCAACTAGATTTGCAAGATGAAAATATATAAAAGGCAAGGCTCTTTTTGAGCTTTGCCTTTTTTGTGAGGTGGATAGAAGATTATGCTTTATCTAACTGCAATAGTGCTTCAATCTCTGCTAGAGTACTTGCTTGTGAAATAGCACCACGAAGTTTAGCGGCTCCAGATGTTCCACGGAGATAGTGAGGAGCTAAGCCACGGAATTCACGGACAGCGATATTCTCACCTTTAAGGTCAATCAAGCGTTTTAAGTGCTCGTAGGCGATTTTCATCTTGTCTTCAAAGGTCAAATCAGGCAGGATTTCTCCTGTTTCAAAGTAATGATTGATTTGGTTGAAGAGATAAGGATTTCCCATAGCTGCGCGTCCAATCATAACGGCATCAGCACCGACTTCTTCAATACGTTGTTTTGCATCTTGGACAGTGCGGATGTCACCATTGGCGATAAATGGAATTTTTGTAAGAGCTTGGGCAACCTTGTGAAGGGTTTCAAGGTCCGCATGGCCAGTATACATTTGTTCACGGGTACGACCGTGCATGGCAAGGGCAGAAACACCTGCAGCTTCAGCAGCGAGGGCGTTTTCTACTGCTAAGGATGGGTCAGACCAGCCTGTACGCATTTTGACAGTGAGAGGGATATCAAGGACTGATTGAACCTTGTTAATGATAGAATAGATCTTGTCTGGATCCTTGAGCCACATAGCACCAGCCTCGTTTTTTACGATTTTATTAACTGGGCAGCCCATGTTGATATCGACGATATCGGTCTTGGTGTTTTCTTGGATGAATTCTGCTGCGCGTGCGAGGCTATCTTCGTCACTACCAAAGAGCTGGATAGAAACTGGGTTTTCTCCTTCATCGATATGAAGCATGTGAAGAGTCTTTTCGTTATTGTATTGGATTCCTTTGTCAGAGACCATTTCCATGACCACGAGCCCAGCTCCAAGTTCTTTTGCAATAGTACGAAAGGCTGAGTTTGTCACACCGGCCATGGGTGCGAGGACCGTCCGGTTTGGGATCTCGACGTTCCCAATCATAAAAGGTGTATTAAGATTTGTCACGAATGAGTTCCTCCAAGTCGTTTTCATCAAAGTTGTAAGTAGTTTGGCAGAACTGACAAGTAATTTCTGCCCCGTGGTCTTCATCCTTCATTTCCTGTAAATCTGAGCTCGGAAGGCTTGCAAGGGCGTTCATAAATCGTTCTTTGCTGCAGTCACATTGGAAACGAATTTCTTCTTCAGACAGACGTTTGTATGGTTCGTCGCCGTAGATAGCTTTGAGAAGGGCTTCGATATGGTCGTCACTCTCTAGCAGTGTTGAAATGGCTGGCATTTCTTGGATGCGTTTTTCAAAACGGGCTATTTCTTCTTCCTTGGCATTTGGCAATACTTGTAGCAAGAAGCCGCCTGCAACCTTGACCTTATCGTCTTCATCTAAAAGAACATTAAGTCCAACTGCTGACGGAGTTTGTTGGCTTTCTGTCAGGTAGAAAGCTAGGTCTTCGCCAATTTCTCCAGAAATAAGAGGCGTCATGGAATGATATGGGTTTCCAGTACCGTAATCAGTAATAACTAGGAATTGTCCATTGCCGACAAAAGGTCCCACCAGTACTTCACCAGTTGCAGTTTTTTTAATATCCACACCAGGGTTTTGTACATAACCTTTGACATTTCCCTTAGTATCTGCAACGGTGATGATGGCTCCGAGTGAGCTAGTTCCGAGGACTTTGACAGTTATTTTGGTATTTCCCTTTTCGTTTGAGGCGAGAATTTGACTGGCAATCAAAGTGCGACCAAGTGCCACAGTTGAGCTAGCTTGAGTGTGATGTTTTTCTTGAGCAGTGCGGACGGTTTCAGTGCTGTCTAGTACATAAGCACGAAAAGATCCACTTTCTGATATTGTTTTAATAATTTTATCCATAGCTACTATTTTAGCATAAAAATGCCCAAAGGTGGAGCCGTGTGTTTGCTAGTTCTCTAGCATTTTTTAAATTATGCTATGCTTGAAGGAGAAAATGAAAGGGATAACGAATGTATTTAGGAGACTTGATAGAAAAAGCTGAGTCAAGTCAATTTTTTACTCTTGAATTTTATTTATTGTATAAATAATTTTGTCTCGTTATTGGGATTTAGTAGTAAGAGTCGTTTGGGTTTTTTATTTTAGAAAATTGGATAATAGAAGTATATAGTTTTTAAATTATGATATAATGAATAAAGTTAACTATCCTTGATAATATGATAGGAACTAATCCTAAATGACAAATCAGGAGATGAGAAAAAGAGAAAAGGAGTCCATCTGGTATGAATTATTTTGAGGGGAATGAGTTTTTCCTTCTATTGTTTGTAGTTTTACTGATTGGCTTTGTTTTAAACTACTTTGGCAAGCGTAAGGATTATTATATTTTAAGTCTGTCAATTTTATTTGCAGGAGCCATCTATGGTAAGAGTAAGGCTATGGTTGTTTATCTATTGGCTTTCATCGTCTACCAATATTTCCTAGTTTTCATAGCACAAAGAATGGATTCAAAACGGTTGAAACCTCTAGTTATATTATCCATTTTACCTTTAGTGGTCAATAAAGTCTTTGCCATAACTCAGCTACATTTGTTGTCTTTTATTGGTATTTCTTACATGTCCTTTAAAACTATCCAAATCATGCTGGAAATATCGGATGGTTTAATCAAAGAAAAAATCAGTGTAAAAGATTATCTGCAGTTTCTACTCTTCTTCCCTACAGTTAGCTCTGGCCCAATCGATCGTAGCAGGAGATTTTTAAAAGAGATAAACGAGGTTATGCCTCGAAAAGAGTATTTGGAGTTAGCAGGGGACGGTGTGTATCGTATCGTTCTAGGCCTTCTTTACAAGGTTATTTTATCAACCTATGTTTGCCAGATACTATTTGCTTTAAGCAATACTGGCACAGTCATTTATTCAATCAAATATATGTACCTGTATACCCTTTATCTGTTCTTTGACTTTGCGGGTTACAGTTTAATGGCTGTGGGGAGCAGTAATATTTTGGGTATTCAGACACCAATGAATTTCAATAAGCCTTTCTTGAGTATTGATATCAAGGATTTCTGGACTAGATGGCACATCACCTTGTCAACATGGTTGAGAGATTTCGTATTTTCAAGAGTTTTGATGCAGGTTATCAGAAAAAAATGGTTTAAGAATAGATTACACAATGCAGCCTATGCTTATATGGTCAATATGTTGGTTATGGGATTTTGGCATGGAATTAGTGTTAGCTACATCGCTTATGGTTTTTACCATGGAATCCTGATGTCTGGATTTGAAATTTATCAAAAGAAAAGCACTTTTTATAAGAATCATAAAAATAAAACTTGGTACAAGCTAATAAGTTGGTTTGTGACCATGAATTTAGTTATGGTTGGCTTCTTTATCTTTTCAGGTGAACCTTATAAGATAATGATGGCAATTCTAAGTAGATAAAGAGATTTGCTAAAACAAGGAGATTGGACAAAACAAGATGATTAAGTTAAAAGCATTTTTACTATCGCTTGTGCTCGTAATCGCGACTCTTGCTATTTTAAATGTGACATACGTCAAGAAGATTGATGACTATTATAAAGTCGAGGACAATAGTATTCGCTACAGCACTTCTTATGAAAAGTATAAAAGTAGAGATATTCTAACAAATAATATCACTCCCAACACACTAGTTCTAATGGGTTCCTCAGAGTTAGTTGCGACAATAAATGAGGATTACCATCCCAATAAAATCTTTAACTATAATGATTTTAATATCATGCAGATAGGAACCAGTTATTCTCAAAATATCATTCAAGCTACGACCTTGAGCTCGATTGAGGGGGCTATGAGCAAGCGAAAAGTAGCCATCGTAGAGTCTGTTCAATGGTTCGAAAAGGATGGGACTCATCAAGACGCCTTCTTAAACAAGGCCTCTCAGGAACATATTTTTCACATGCTAGATAACGAGAAAATCAGTAAGGAAACGAAAGAAAAACTGATTAATCGCATTATTGAGATTACCAAAGGAAACAAACAACAAAATGATATCTATAAAAAGTATAAAAGCTATTTTATAGAAGGAAAAGGGACAATCATTGATAAAAAACTGTTGGAACTTGACAATGCCGTTTATTCCTTTAAGCTTAAACGAAAATTCTATGAAAAACATGCCAAATCAGATTATCCTTCATTAGGGGATAAAACGCCGGATTATGATTGGGAGGAGATGACGAAGAAGTTTGTAGAAGAAGTTAAAAAGAAAACAGATAACAATGATTATGCTGTGGATAATAACTACTACAATACTTATTTGAGAGATCGCTATGCTTCGTTGAAAGATTCTAACAAAGACTTGAGCTACCTGGAGTCACCAGAGTATTCAGATATGGAACTCTTCTTGACAGTTGCTAAGGAATTGGGAATTGAAGTTGAAGTCATTATCTTTCCTGTAAATGGTAAATGGAATGATTATACAGGTGTCTCAAGAGAGATGCGGGAGAAAACTTATAAAAAAATAGAAGATGTCGCAAAAGCTCATGGGGCAACGGTGCTAAACTATGGAAATAAAGAGTATGAAGATTACTTTTTATTTGACGTGATGCACGTTGGGGTGAAAGGATGGATGGAAGTTGAAAAAGAACTTTACAAATTTGCAAATGAAACTAACTGACACACATCGTTTACTATTGTGGACTTTGTTTTTCTACACGGTTATTTTAAGCATCGTAATCTACTGTTTTGTGACCGATTTTTCGAACATTCAAGATTTCATCTATAGTGAATTTTAAGATTACATATTATAAAAATCTCTAGATAAAGGGAACTGCACTGATAAAGTGAGACATAAGATAAGGCTCTATAATATTTATAGTTGGGAAATCCTCTATAGGTAGTATAGAGCTTACTTTATTGTAGCTCCCAATATAATCTATACTGAAAAGCATTTAAGCTATCATTAGAAGGTATCATATGGAACAATTTAATGTTGTTGAAATGTAGTGAAAATGGACGGCAAACAATTGAAAAAATAGTTTATAAAGTGGTATAATAGCAGAAAAATAAGTTAGCAAGAAATTGATTTTATTTTAGTTGAAAATTACAGTAATGAAAGGTTTTTCTTGATGAAACAGAGAAAAGAACTCTACCTCTTTCTTGGTCGGACAGCCTTGTATTTTATTGTTTTACTGGGTTTGCTTTATTTCTTTAGTTATCTTGGTCAAGGTCAGGGTGGCTTTATCTACAATGAATTTTAACTTTAAGGAGAAAATGAACTGTGTCTAATAAACCGATAAAAGATATGATTGAAGCGATTGAGCACTTCGCCCACACTCAGCCTAGCTTTCCAGTCTATAACGTTCTTGGTGAGGAACATACCTATGGCCAATTGAAGACTGATTCAGATAGTTTGGCTGCAACAATCGATCAACTAGATTTACCTGAAAAATCTCCTGTAGTCGTTTTTGGTGGCCAAGAATATGAAATGTTAGCAACCTTTGTGGCCTTGACCAAATCTGGCCATGCCTATATCCCAATTGATAGCCACTCTGCCTTGGAGCGCGTGTCTGCTATTCTTGAAGTAGCTGAGCCAAGCCTGATTATTGCCATCAATGAGTTTCCAATTGAAAACCCAGCTGCTCCAATCATGTCCTTGGAGCAAGTGCATGAAGCTTATGCGGCTCAGCATGCCTACGAATTGCAACATCCAGTCAAAGGGGATGATAACTACTACATCATCTTTACCTCAGGGACAACTGGGAAACCAAAAGGGGTGCAAATTTCGCACGATAACTTGCTCAGCTTTACCAACTGGATGATTACGGACAAGGAATTTGCAACGCCAGAGCGTCCGCAAATGTTGGCGCAACCACCCTATTCTTTTGACTTGTCTGTCATGTATTGGGCACCGACCTTAGCTCTTGGAGGAACGCTTTTTGCCCTTCCGTCAGCTATCACTCAAGACTTCAAACAACTTTTTGCGACCATCTTTTCTCTTCCAATTGCGATCTGGACTTCGACACCATCTTTTGCAGATATGGCTATGCTGTCTGAAGATTTCAATGCTGAAAAGATGCCAGGCATCACCCATTTCTACTTTGATGGGGAAGAGTTGACCGTTAAAACGGCTCAGAAATTGCGCGAGCGTTTCCCAAATGCACGCATCATCAATGCTTATGGACCAACGGAAGCAACCGTTGCGTTGTCGGCAGTGGCTATCATAGATGAGATGTTAGCTACCTTGAAACGTCTGCCAATTGGTTACACCAAAGAAGATTCTCCAACCTTCATCATTGATGAGGCAGGCAACAAATTGCCAAATGGTGAGCAAGGGGAGATCATCGTATCTGGTCCAGCCGTTTCAAAAGGTTATATGAATAATCCAGAGAAAACAGCAGAAGCCTTCTTCGAATTTGAGGGACTTCCAGCCTATCATACGGGAGATGTCGGAACCATGACAGATGAAGGCCTCCTTCTCTATGGTGGACGGATGGACTTCCAGATTAAGTTTAATGGTTACCGTATCGAACTTGAGGATGTTTCTCAAAACTTAAACAAATCTCAGTACATCGACTCGGCTGTTGCAGTACCACGCTATAACAAAGATCACAAGGTTCAAAATCTCTTGGCCTATGTCATCTTAAAAGATGGAGTCAAAGAACAATTTGAGCGCGAGATTGATATTACCAAAGCGATCAAGGAAGACTTGGAAGATATTATGATGTCTTACATGATGCCGTCTAAGTTCCTTTACAGAAAGGAATTGCCGCTAACTCCAAATGGAAAAATCGACATCAAAGGGTTGATTAGCGAGGTCAACAATAGATGATGGATTTCCTGAAACAGCTCCCTCATATTGAGCCGTATGGGAATCCTCAGTACTTTTTGTATGTGATTACTGTTACCTTGCCAATCTTTATCGGTCTTTTTTTCAAAAAACGTTTTGCCTGGTATGAAATACTGGTTAGTCTCTTCTTTATCGTTACCATGTTGACGGGTGGCAAGACTAATCAAATAGCTGCCTTAGGAATCTATCTAATTTGGCAAATTGTACTGGTTCTTTTTTACAAGCAGTATCGAAAAATTCGAGATGGCAAATGGATTTTCTACCTAGTAAGTCTATTATCGTTACTTCCCATCATCTTTGTGAAAGTGCAACCGGCCATTAACGGAACACAATCTCTCCTGGGATTTGTAGGAATCTCTTATTTGACCTTTCGTTCGGTGGGAATCATCATCGAACTGAGAGATGGAGTCATTAAGGATTTGAAAATGTGGGAGTATTTGCGTTTTCTTCTCTTTATGCCGACATTTTCAAGTGGTCCTATTGATCGTTTCAAACGTTTTAATGAAAATTATCAGACGATACCAGAGCGCGATGAGTTGATGGATATGCTAGCTGAATCCGTTCGGTTTATCATGTGGGGGTTCCTGTATAAATTTATCCTAGCTCATATTTTAGGCGAGATTTTATTACCACCGCTAAAGAATTTAGCTTTACAGACAGGTGGCGTCTTTAACTATTATGTAGTGGCCATCATGTACACATTTGGTTTGGAGCTCTTCTTTGATTTTGCAGGTTACTCTATGTTTGCTCTAGCAATTTCAAATCTGATGGGAATTCGTAGTCCGATCAACTTTAACAAACCCTTTTTATCAAGGGATTTGAAGGAGTTTTGGAATCGTTGGCACATGAGTTTATCTTTCTGGTTCCGTGACTTTGTCTTTATGCGCATGGTTATGTTGATGACCAGAAAGAAATTGTTTAAGAATCGAAATGTGACTTCAAGTATTGCCTATATCCTGAACATGCTCCTTATGGGGTTTTGGCATGGGATAACTTGGTTTTACATTGCCTACGGACTCTTTCATGGACTAGGCTTAGTCATTAATGATGCCTGGGTTCGAAAGAAAAAAACGCTCAATAAGGAACGTAAGAAAGCAGGGCGACCTCCCTTGCTTGAGAATCGTTGGGCTCAGTTGCTTGGCATGGTGATAACCTTCCATGTCGTAATGGCTTCATTCTTAATCTTTTCTGGATTTTTGAATGATTTATGGTTTAAAAAATAAAAGGAATTAAAAAATGGATATCAAATCAGAAGTTATTGAAATTATTGATGAATTGTTTATGGAAGATGTTTCTAACATGATGGATGAGGATCTTTTTGATGCGGGTGTCTTGGACAGTATGGGAACAGTTGAATTGATTGTGGAAATCGAAAACCGCTTTGATATTCGTGTCCCGGTTACAGAATTTGGTCGTGACGATTGGAATACGGCTAATAAAATCGTAGCAGGGATTACGGAGTTAAAGAATGCTTAAACGCTTGTGGCTAATCTTTGGGCCTATCTTTGTAGCGGGATTGTTGGTTCTTCTATTGATCTTTTTTTATCCAAGTACAAGAAGCCATAATCTGACGGAGGAGAAATACTCTGCGGCTTCGATAAGTGCAGAAAGCTTTAAGGAAAGAAGTCAAAAAGTAAGAGCCCTTACAGATCCCGATATGCGTTTTGTCCCTTTCTTTGGATCAAGTGAATGGATGCGTTTCGACAGCATGCATCCTGCGGTCTTGGCGGAGAAATATAGTCGCCCCTACCGACCCTATTTTTTGGGACAAGCAGGAGCGGCCTCGCTTAACCAGTATTTCGGTATGCAGCAAATCTTGCCAGAAATCGAGGGAAAGCAGGCAGTATTTGTCATTTCCCCTCAGTGGTTTACAGAGGATGACTATGAGCCAGCCATCTTCCAAAACTACTTTAATAACGATCAGTTGACAGCCTTTTTAGAAAATCAATCGGGAGATATAGGAGCCAAACATGCGGCTAATAGACTCTTGAAGCAGAATCCAAGCGTACCGATGAAGGGGATTGTTGAGAAGTTGGCTAAGAACGAGCAATTGTCGGACTTTAATCATTCAATTATTACAGCTTCTGCAGAGTTCAACGAAAAACAAGCTGCTCTTTTTGGCCAATTCTTGATTCGAGGTCGATCAGAGTATAAAGATCATATTGAAAAATATTTGAGCAGTCTCCCAGACCAATTTTCTTATGAAGAATTGGAAAAAATCGCTCGAAAAGAGGGTGAAGAAAATACAACCAATAATGATTTGGGAATGGAGAACCATTTTTACAATACTCAGATAATGAAAGATTTGAAAAAGTGGGAAGGTTATCAAAAAAATTACAACTTTCTCAAGTCTTCTGAGTACAATGATTTGCAGCTAGTGCTCGATCAATTTGCCAAGTCCAAGGTCAATGTGCTCTTTGTCTTTCAACCTGTCAATAAAAAATGGATGGATTATACAGGTTTGAGTGAGGAGATGTATCAACACTCTGTCGAAAAAATTCGTTACCAATTGGAGAGTCAGGGTTTCACCAATATTGCTGATTTTTCAAAAAACGGTGATGAACCTTATTTTGTCAAGGATACGATTCATATCGGTTGGTTAGGCTGGTTGGCGTTTGATAAGGTTGTAAATCCTTTTTTGAGCAATCCAACAACAGCACCTATTTACCAAATGAATGACCGCTTCTTTAGCCAGGATTGGGCAAATTACGATGGGAATATTAAAGATTTTCAATAATAGCAACAGAGCCTGAACCTTAGTTTGGGCTCTTTGTAATAGATGATTTTTGGTAATGGACATTGTGGTAGCGGCCTCTTCATTTGAATAAAGGTAAGTAAAAAGAGATCGAGAAAATGAAAACATAAAAAATTGTTTTCATCTTTTTTCTTGATTCTTTTTTGGTTTATGATATAATTAACCAGTAAAGAATCTATGGTGATCTATATTGTTTTAAGAAAAAGATAACTAGGAAAGGAGAAGTTCATGAGACAATTAGCAAAAGATATTGATCATTTTTTAAATGAAGTTATCCTCAAAGCTGAAAACCAGCACGAAATTTTGATTGGTCATTGCACCAGCGAAGTGGCTCTGACTAATACCCAGGAGCATATTCTTATGCTTTTATCAGAGGAATCATTGACCAATTCGGAGTTAGCACGTCGTCTGAATGTCAGTCAGGCTGCTGTTACCAAGGCTATCAAATCTTTGATTAAAGAGGGGATGTTGGAGACATCTAAGGATCCCAAGGATGCTCGTGTCATTTTCTATCAGTTGACAGACCTAGCTCGACCAATTGCTGAAGAGCACCATCATCATCATGAGCACACCCTCTCGACTTATGAGCAGGTCGCGACTCAGTTCACACCAGATGAACAAGAAATCATCCAGCGGTTTTTAACTGCTTTAGTAGGAGAAATCAAGTAATGAGATACATCACAGTAGAGGATTTATCCTTCTATTATGACAAGGAACCTGTGCTTGAACATATCAATTACAGTGTTGATAGTGGGGAGTTTGTCACCCTGACAGGAGAAAATGGAGCGGCGAAGACTACTCTTATCAAAGCTAGTCTGGGAATTTTACAACCGCGAATTGGGAAAGTAACTATTTCAAAGACAAATATTCATGGTAAAAAACTAAGAATTGCCTATCTTCCTCAACAAATTGCTAGTTTCAATGCGGGCTTTCCAAGTACTGTTTATGAATTTGTTAAATCCGGTCGCTATCCAAGAAAAGGCTGGTTCCGCCGTTTGAATGCCCACGATGAAGAACACATCAAGGCTAGTTTAAACTCTGTTGGTATGTGGGAACATCGGGATAAACGCATTGGCTCCCTTTCTGGTGGGCAAAAGCAAAGGGCTGTTATCGCACGTATGTTTGCTTCAGATCCTGATATCTTTATCTTGGATGAGCCGACGACAGGGATGGATGCGGGTACAAAGGATGAGTTTTACGAACTCATGCACCACAGTGCCCATCATCATGGCAAGGCTGTTTTGATGATTACTCACGATCCTGAAGAAGTTAAGGACTACGCAGATCGTAATATTCACCTGGTCCGAGACCAAGATTCCCCATGGCGTTGCTTCAATGTCCATGAAAGTGACCAGGAGGTGGAGCATGCTTAATCTATTGTCTTATGATTTTATGCAGCGAGCCTTTTTGGCAGTTATTGCCATGAGTCTCTTTTCGCCAGTTCTGGGGACCTTCCTTATCTTGCGTCGTCAAAGTCTTATGAGTGATACTCTGAGTCATGTCTCCCTTTCAGGGGTTGCCGTTGGCTTGGTTTTGGGGATTTCTCCGACTATTTCAACCATTGTGATTGTCTTGATTGCGGCGGTCTTCCTTGAATACCTACGTACGGTTTATAAAAGCTTTATGGAGATTGGGACAGCTATTCTCATGTCTACAGGACTTGCAGTTTCACTTATTGTCATGAGTAAGGGTAAGAGCTCTAGCTCTATGAGTCTGGACCAATACCTTTTTGGTTCTATTGTGACCATTAGTCAAGAGCAGGTCATTGGACTCTTTATCATTGCGGCGGTTGTTTTAATCCTGACCTTCCTCTTTTTAAGACCTATGTATATTCTAACTTTTGATGAGGATACAGCTTTTGTCGATGGTCTTCCAGTGCGTACCATGTCTATTCTCTTTAACATGGTAACTGGTGTGGCTATTGCCCTCATGATACCAGCTGCGGGGGCGCTTTTGGTATCGACTATCATGGTCCTACCAGCAAGTATTGCTTTGCGTCTAGGTAAAAACTTTAGTTCTGTGATGATACTTGCTAGCGCTATTGGTTTTCTAGGCATGGTGGCAGGACTTTATATTTCCTATTATGCAGAGACACCTCCTAGTGCAAGTATCACTCTTATCTTTGTAGTTGTCTTCTTGTTAGTCAGCTTATTCAAACGTTTTATCAAATAGGAGAAGTACATGAAAAAACTAGGCCTACTTTTGGCAAGCCTTGTGACACTATTCTTAGTCGCTTGTTCCAATCAAAAACAAGCAGACGGGAAATTAAATATCGTTACAACTTTCTATCCTGTCTACGAATTTACCAAGCAAGTAGCAGGGGACACAGCCAATGTCGAACTCTTAATCGGGGCTGGAACAGAGCCACATGACTATGAACCATCACCTAAGGCGGTCGCTAAAATTCAAGATGCTGATGCCTTTGTTTATGAGAATGAAAATATGGAAACTTGGGTTCCCAAGCTTTTAGATTCACTAGATGCGAAAAAAGTAAAAACAATCAAGGCTACTGGAGATATGTTGCTTCTTCCAGGAGGTGAAGAGGAGGAAGACCATGACCACGGTGAAGAAGGTCATCATCACGAGTATGACCCTCATGTATGGTTGTCTCCTGCGCGTGCAATCAAACTTGTAGAACATATCCGTGATAGTCTTTCAGCTGACTATCCAGATAAGAAGGCGACTTTTGAACAAAATGCAGCAGCTTATATCGAAAAACTACAAGCTTTGGACAAGGCTTATACTGAAGGACTTTCTAGTGCAAAACAAAAGAGTTTTGTGACTCAACACGCGGCCTTTCGTTATCTAGCATTGGACTACGGACTCAATCAAGTTTCTATTTCAGGACTATCGCCAGATGCGGAGCCGTCAGCAAGTCGCTTGGCAGAATTGACCGAATATATCAAGAAAAACAAGATTTCTTATATCTACTTTGAAGAAAATGCCTCTCAAGCTCTAGCCAATACTCTTTCAAAAGAAACAGGAGTGAAGTTAGACGTTCTAAATCCTCTTGAAAGTTTAACCGAAGAGGATATGAAGGCGGGAGAGAACTATATCTCTGTTATGGAGAAAAATCTCAAAGCTCTCAAGCAAACAACTGACCAGGCAGGGGCAGAAATTGAACCAGAAAAAGCAGAGGAAACTAAAACCGTTCAAAATGGTTACTTTGAGGATGCAGATGTTAAGGACCGTACCTTGAGTGACTATGCTGGCAACTGGCAGTCTGTTTTTCCTTTCCTCGAAAATGGTACTCTAGATCAAGTCTTTGACTACAAGGCTAAATTGACTGGCAAAATGACTAAGGATGAATACAAAGCCTACTATCAAAAAGGCTATCAAACCGATGTATCTAAGATTAATATCACGGATAACACCATGGAATTCATTCAAGGTGACCAAAGTAAAAAATATACATACAAGTATGTCGGCAAGAAAATCTTGACCTATAAGAAAGGGAATCGAGGAGTTCGTTATCTCTTTGAAGCGACAGATGCGGATGCTGGACAATTTAAGTATGTTCAATTCAGTGACCACAATATCGCGCCAGTTAAGACTGGGCACTTCCATATTTTCTTTGGAGGAACTAGCCAAGAAGCCCTCTTTGAAGAGATGGACAACTGGCCAACCTACTATCCAGAGAATTTATCTGGTCAAGAAATCGCCCAAGAAATGTTGGCTCATTAAAGCGAAACAATCCTTCCTACATGGGGAGGATTGTTCTTGTTTTTTCATCTATAAGCATCTGGATTGACATTGGCTGAGAAGGGAGTATAATAGGTGTAATAAAAATAGTTACAACAAGGAGAGGTTTTCTATGGTTTACGAGTATAATAGTCGCATTCATTTGGCTGAAGTAGCTTTAAATGTCAAGGACTTAGAAAGTCAGACAGCATTTTATCATCAGTTGCTTGGGTTGGAGATTTTGATTCAATCGGAAAATCAAGTTCTTTTAGGTGCCGGTGGGAAACCGCTAGTTCGGCTAATTAAGACAGATGACATTAGCAATCCTAAGCAAAGTTGTGGTCTTTATCATATGGCCCTTCTTTTGCCGAGTCGTGAAGATTTGGCTAATGTTTTTAAACACTTGTTAGACTTAAAGATTCCATTAGTTGGTGGAGCTGATCATGGCTATAGTGAAGCTGTCTATCTAGAAGACCTGGAGGGTAATGGCATAGAACTCTATAGAGACAAGCCTGTGACCGAGTGGGATATTCGTGAGGATGGACGAATTATCGGTGTGACAGAAGAGCTGTCTGCACAAGATATCTACGAACTAGGAAAAGAAATAGAGCCTTTTGCAATCGCAAGTGGCACTCGCATGGGTCATGTTCACCTATCTGTTAAAAACAGCCGAGAAGCTAGCTCTTTCTATCAATCTGCTCTCGGTCTTGAAGATAAATTCACGATACCACACGCTAGTTGGATTGCATCAGGGGATTACCATCATCATCTAGCAGTTAACGAATGGGGAGGTAAAAACTTAGCTCCTCGTGAGCAAGGAATGGTGGGGCTAGCCTACTATGTCGTTGAAGTTAAGAACAAAGAGGAGTTGTTAAAGGTGTTTGCTCAGTCACAAAGCAATCAGGCGATAACACAGTGGCTTTCTTCTGCAGGATTTAGGATAACTGATGGTGATGGCATTGTGACTCGAATTAGAGTAAGAAATTAGAAAAGAGCGGTTCAATCTACTTTAAAAGTAGTTTGAACCGCTCTTTTTTTATTCAGGTTTTTCGAGAATGAAAAGTTCTTTTGTTGCGTACTTACTTTCTTTATATCCTAGTGTTTCATAGCTAGTAATTAAAGGATCATAGACATCGTTCTTCCCTTTTTGTTCACGTGGAATTACGACATAATCAATTGATGGGTCGGCTTTTCGTTGGTTGTGGTAGAAAATATCGTATAGGGCCCGATGTTTTCTAAGTGCAGGTGTATAGCCTCCTTCTGCAACGATTGAGGCATCTTCTGGTAGAATTTCTAGGCCATATTTGATTGCTTCAAATTTCTCTTTATTTTGTTGATAATAGCCAATGTTGAAAGACCAACTTTGAGTAAGGCGATGAAGAATAGTACCAGAAAAAATCATGCCAACAAAAATAAATGAAATCACAATTTTTTCGTTAATGAGTTTGTGCAATTTTAAATCTTCCAAAGCTAGTAAAGCCATAATAAAGAGTAAAGCGCTAGTACCGTAGCTATATTGAAATCCGATGTCATGTTGATAAGGCCAATCTGACAATAGATTTATGACAATCAATGGTAGGCTAAGGAAGTAAGTTGACCAGTTTCTTTGAATTAAAGGTAAGAAACATAAAGGGGCAAGGGTTAAGAATAAATATCCTAACTTTTTAGCCATAAACAGATGGCTGATAGCGAAAGTCGGGTGAAGAAGCAAATTTTTTAACACACTAGAAATCCCGCTCTCGTTACTCATTAAGAACGCATCATATCGAGAAATTAACCCTCCTTCTCCATAAGTCTTTAAAAGATACATTGAAAATCCAAAGTAGAGAACTGGTAAAACAAATTCTGAAAAAACAATCCATTTCCTTGTCTTAGTGGTTAGAAAGAAGCGTTTTTGTGATAAGAAATACATACCAATGCTAATAACATAGATAAAAGCATCTTCTTTGACCAAAAGTAGTAGGATAGTGGATATTAGAATACCCCACTTCTTCTCATTTACTATGAAATAGAATACCCAAAATATCAAAGGAACCAAGAAACAATTTTCATGCAGGTGATAACCTCCTGCAGTAGTTAATACAGGTAAAAGTACGAACCAAAGAATTGTCAAAATGTTTGCCAATTTCGATAGATTCAATTTGGAGAGAAGCAATTTTAAAGGAATAACTGCAGAGAACACAACCCAAATTTGTAGCACTTCTAAAGTTTCAACATGCGGGAAAAGCTTGTAGAAAGGTAACATCAGATAGAAAATGGGTGAGATGTGAACTGCAAAGTGAGATAATACTCGATCACGTTCGAGTGTTGTGATGGCTGTCAAGTCAGTACTCATCCGATGAAACATCTGTGAGAATAGACCAATATCAAAGGTGGAACCATCAAAGGTTTTTACCTTATAGACAAAAACAACTGAGAGATAGACTATATAGAGAGCAACTATAGAAAATACACCATAGGTTAGTAATTTTTTGTAGCGCTCTAAGTATTGCTTAAGCGGAGAGTTGTGAATTAAAAGAAGGGTAGCTCCCGAAAGCAAACCAGCAAAGATAACAGGCCAAATAATGATGTTAAATCGAGTGTCTGCCAGATTGAAAGCATGAAACTCAAGTGCAGTATCTTGGAAGTTTGAACTGGCCAATGTCAAGAGACGAGGTGTTGTGAATAAAATGACGAGCAGATATGAAAAAGAAAGTTTTTCTTTTCTTAAAAAACTGCCTATATATAATATTAATGTCAATAATAGCAAACCTAGGGATAAGAAAAAGGACATGCTCTTATAGATAGCAATAAATAATACAATGTTTAATAATAAAGTATTGATTTTGAAAATACTTAATGCAGGAAATTTTTTAGCAAAAAGAATCAAAGCGGACCCAACTATAAAAAAAGTTCCTATTATTAAAGCTGACACGGGAGCTAAGGCGAGAAATACATCGTGTGGTGTTGAAGTTAACAATTCGATCAAAATCATCAGAAGATAGGCTCCGAGTAAACAAGATAAGTAATACATTCGTTGCTCTATCAAGTTTGTTAGAATTCGTTTCATTTCATAAAGTCCTCCAACTAGTATTCTATCATAAAAAAGTAATTTCTTTAGTTTGTGACTGATTATTATATAGTTTTGAGTTGCCTTTAAAAAATATCTCTTACAATTTTTGAAGAATTACTCATCGTATTATCAGTTAGCATTTTTGAAATAAAAAGTAAAGAAAAGATGAAATTATGAAAACCACCTTTTCTGAAAACAAGCCACAACTATACTCAAGTAAGAAAAATCCTTCAAAGCCCTAGCCTACTATGTGGCTGAAATTGAGAACAAAGAGGAATTATTAAAAGTATTTGCTCAATCTAAAAGTAGCGAAGCGGTAACTCAGTGGTTTTCATCCTCAGAATTAAGCATGACTGACAAAGACGGTATCGTTACGCGAGTTAGAGTGGGGAACTAGAAGTCTTTACCTTTAAGATAAGTGCTCCTTTTGACAAAGGTCTGTATTAGAGATATAATGTAGAAAAATCGTTTAAGGATAAAGATATGACAAATTCAAAATACATTACACGCCTCAAACGCTCAGAGGGTCAATTGCGAGGTATTCAAAAAATGATGGAGGAAGAGCGTGATTGTGTCGATATCATTACTCAATTAACAGCAGTGCGATCCAGTGTTGATCGTATTATTGAACTGATGATAACGGAGAATTTAACATCTTGTATTAACGACCCTTTAGAGGATCCTCAAGCACAGAAGGAAAGATTGGAAAAGGCGGTTAAATACTTGATTAAACGCAAGTAATAAAAAACATACGTTTCTCTTAAATAGTGAACAAATGATTAAAAGAGCAGTTGGTTTTCTTGAAATTAGACCAATTGCTCTTTTTGAATTTTATTTATTAAATATCACCTGGCCAGGCATTCATGCCACCTTCTACATTGGTAACGGTGAGGCCTTGGGCGCTGAGAAATTGACAGGCAGAGGCAGAACGTACACCTCCTTGACAGATGACATGGTATTCATGGTCAGGTTTGAGTTCTTTGTAGCCTTGCTCCAAGGTACTTAACGGAAGATTTTTGGCACCTGGTGCATGTCCTGCTTGGAATTCATGTACTTCACGGACATCGATAAGATCTAGATGTTCATGTTGATATTTTTCATAAAAGTCAGCCATGCTGATATTAGTTAGCATATTCTACTCCTTCTGGATTCGCCATTTTGTATAGTGAATAAGCGCCGTCAAGGTTTTGGACGGTAAATCCTGCTTGCTTGAGGATACGCTCTGCGATATAGCTGCGTAAACCACTGTGGCAGCTAACGATGTAGGCTTGGTTCTTGTCTAGTTCATCCAAGCGTTCCCGTAGTTCGTTTAGGGGGATGTGGATGGTGTCAACCTTAAGTCGACCACTTTGGAATTCGCCACTTGTTCGTACATCTAGGAACTTTTTGCCCTTAGCCAGTTCATCTTCTAGTTGGTACCACTGGATATTGTCACTGAGACCTTCGATGAGGTTCATAGCGGCGTAACCCAGCATATTGACCGGATCCTTGGCAGAGCCAAATGGCGGTGCATAGGAAAACTCTAACTCTGGCAAATCAAAGACAGTGAGATTTGCTTTAATAGCAGTTGCTAGGATATCGATTCGCTTGTCAACACCTTTCTTCCCAACTCCTTGGGCACCGTATATTTTTCCACTGGTTGTGTCGAAGAGGAGTTTCAAGGTAATATCAGTAGCTCCTGGATAATAACCAGCATGATCTTTCCCGCTGACATGAAGTGCCTTGTAAGGAAGTTGATTCATGGTAAGGATACGCTCGCTAAGACCAGTCGAAGCAGCTGTCATATTAAAGGCACGAACGATCGCAGTGCCGATACTGCCTTTGTTTGTACGACCAAGTCCTGCGATGACGTCCGCCACTTGGCGTCCTTGACGATTGGCAGGAGAAGCGAGTGAGATGAGAGCGTCTTGGCCCGTAATCTCTTGCTTGACGACGATGGCATCCCCAACTGCAAAAATATCTTTTTGACTGGTTTCGTAATGTTCATCGACCAGGATCCCGCCACGAAGTCCCAGTTCAATCCCCGCAGCTTTAGCCAGACTATTTTCAGGTTCAACACCGACAGAAAGGATGGTGAGGTCAGAAGTTATCTTCTGACCGTTTTCAAGAACGATGACTTTTCCTTGGTCTTTAAATCGAGTCGCAGACTGAGAAGTGATAACGCGGACGCTGTTTTTAACCAATTCTGCTTGGACAAAGGCTGCCATTTCTTGATCTAATGATGGCAAGACATGGGGTGCTTTCTCAACGATGGTAACTTGTAATCCACGTTTCGCCAGGTTTTCAGCCATTTCAAGCCCGATAAAGCCTGCACCGATAACGACAGCTTCTTTTGGATGATTGTCCAAGGCAGCCATAATCTCGTCAAGATCGGGAACATTGCGGAGCGTGTAAGCATTCTTAGCTTCTGCCAAGCCATCAATGGCAGGAACAAATGGCTTAGCTCCTGGGGAGAGAATCAACTTATCGTAGCCTTCTGTGAATTCCTGTCCATCATGGCGGACAGTCACAGTATGCTCTGCTGGGGAAATGCTGATGACCTCATGGAAAGGTCGTACATCCAGATTAAACCGTGCCTTGAGACTTTCAGGGGTTTGGACTAATAAACTATCACGGTTTGCAATTTCTCCTGAAACATAGTAAGGAAGTCCGCAGTTTGCAAAGGAAACAAAGGGACCTTTCTCAAAAATAGTGATTTCAGCGTCTTCTAAGAGACGTCTGAGACGGGTTGCTGCAGACATACCGCCTGCAACTCCTCCAATAATGATAATTTTCATTAATTTTCTCCCTCTTGTTCTATATGATCTTGCCTGTCCAAGCGCTCATACCACCTCGGACGTTGATAACATCATAGCCTTTTTTCTTTAGCTTTTTAGCAGCCATCTTGCTTCGAACACCGGAATGGCAAATGACATAAAGTGTTTCATTTGTCGCAGGTGTGTAAGCTCCGATTTCGGTTAGAGGAACATTCTTGGCGTTTTTGATATGGCCTCTACGGAATTCCGTAGGCGTCCGCACATCCAGTAGTTGAATTGGTTCCTTGAGTTTAGCTTCCAATTCGCTGGTAGAAATACTATCAATTTTTGTAAATAAATGAAACATAGGCACCTCCGATATACCCTTATGGGGTATATTAAACCACTAAGCAACGCTTTTGTCAAGTAAGTTGAATTGATTAGTATTGTTTCTTTTTCAGTATACAAGATGCCAACTTACAAACTAAAGAGTTGGTTGATAGGTTAATGAATAGAACCTGTCTTATTTATTCAACAACTACTTGTCTAGAAAATTACCTTTTCTGAAAACAAGCTATAACTATACTAAAGCAAGAAAAATCCTTCAAAGGACTTGAAAAATTAGAGAAAATCGGGTATAATATGAGTAATCATTTGTCGTAGGTTTTGTCTGAAATATTGTCCGGACAAGGCTCACAGCAGTTAAATCTCCTGAAAAAAGTCGGATTTAACTGCTCTTTTTGTGCTTTTTTTCGGTATTTTTTGCATCTGTAACAGAGATTTAAAGATTCTGAAAAATTAGTCAAGGGGGATAAGTTGATAGGGGTTTTAGAACCATTAAACGATAATTATTAGCTTAGACGACTAAGCTTGGAACTTTATTTACAAAGGAGAATCATCTTGGCAGGACATGACGTTCAATACGGGAAACATCGTACCCGTCGTAGTTTTTCAAGAATTAAAGAAGTTCTTGACTTACCAAATTTGATTGAAATTCAAACTGATTCATTTAAAGATTTCCTAGACCATGGTCTGAAGGAAGTGTTTGAAGATGTATTGCCAATTTCAAACTTCACAGAAACAATGGAGTTGGAATTTGTTGGCTACGAAATCAAAGAACCTAAATATACGCTTGAAGAAGCTCGCATCCATGATGCAAGTTATTCAGCACCAATCTTTGTAACTTTCCGCTTGATTAACAAAGAAACTGGCGAAATCAAAACTCAAGAAGTCTTCTTTGGAGATTTCCCAATCATGACTGAGATGGGTACTTTCATCATCAACGGTGGTGAACGTATTATCGTATCACAGTTGGTGCGTTCTCCAGGTGTTTACTTTAATGATAAAGTAGACAAAAACGGTAAAGTGGGCTACGGTTCAACTGTTATCCCTAACCGTGGAGCTTGGTTGGAACTGGAAAGTGACTCAAAAGACATCGCCTATACTCGTATCGACCGTACACGTAAAATTCCATTTACGACTTTGGTTCGTGCACTTGGTTTCTCAGGCGATGACGAAATCTTTGATATCTTTGGTGACAGCGAGTTGGTTCGCAACACTGTTGAAAAAGATATCCATAAAAACCCAATGGACTCTCGTACAGACGAAGCTTTGAAAGAAATTTATGAGCGTCTTCGTCCAGGTGAACCAAAAACTGCTGAGAGTTCACGTACCTTGCTTGTGGCTCGTTTCTTCGACCCACGTCGTTATGACTTGGCAGCTGTTGGACGCTACAAGATTAACAAGAAATTAAATATTAAAACTCGTTTGCTCAACCAAACAATTGCTGAACCATTGGTGGACCCTGAAACCGGTGAAATCTTGGTTGAAAAAGGTACTGTAATGACTCGCGATGTCATCGAAAGTATCGAAAGTCACTTGGATGGTGATTTGAACAAGATTGTCTACACTCCAAATGACTCAGCTGTTTTGACAGAACCAGTTGTTCTTCAAAAATTCAAGGTTGTGGCACCAACTGATCCAGACCGTGTTGTAACAATCATCGGCAATGCAAATCCAGAGGATAAAGTTCGCACGATTACTCCTGCAGATATCCTCGCTGAGATGAGCTACTTCCTCAACTTGGCTGAAGGTATCGGTCGTGTCGATGATATCGACCACCTCGGAAACCGTCGTATTCGTGCCGTTGGTGAATTGCTTGCCAACCAAGTACGTCTTGGACTTTCACGTATGGAACGTAATGTTCGTGAACGTATGTCTGTTCAAGATAACGAAGTATTGACACCTCAACAAATCATTAACATCCGTCCAGTGACTGCGGCGATTAAAGAATTCTTTGGTTCTTCACAATTGTCACAGTTCATGGACCAACACAACCCACTTTCTGAGCTGTCTCACAAACGTCGTTTGTCTGCCTTAGGGCCTGGTGGTTTGACACGTGACCGCGCTGGATATGAAGTGCGTGACGTGCACTACACTCACTATGGACGTATGTGTCCAATCGAAACGCCTGAAGGACCAAACATCGGTTTGATCAATAACTTGTCTTCATACGGACACCTCAACAAGTATGGTTTCATTCAAACTCCATACCGCAAGGTTGACCGTGCAACTGGTAAAGTTACCAACGAAATCGTTTGGTTGACAGCCGATGAAGAAGATGAGTTCACAGTAGCGCAGGCTAACTCTAAATTGAACGCAGATGGAACTTTTGCTGAAAAAGTTGTCATGGGACGTCACCAAGGGGTTAACCAAGAATATCCAGCATCAAGCGTTGACTATATGGACGTTTCTCCTAAGCAGGTAGTTGCCGTTGCGACAGCATGTATTCCTTTCTTGGAAAACGATGACTCCAACCGTGCCCTCATGGGAGCCAACATGCAACGTCAGGCTGTTCCGTTGATCGATCCTAAAGCGCCTTTCGTTGGTACTGGTATGGAATACCAAGCAGCCCATGACTCAGGAGCGGCAGTTATTGCACAACATGGTGGTAAGGTTACCTATGCGGATGCGGACAAAGTAGAAGTTCGCCGTGAAGATGGTTCCCTTGATGTTTACCACATCCAAAAATTCCGTCGTTCAAACTCAGGTACTGCTTATAACCAACGTACCCTTGTTCGAGTTGGCGATGTTATCGAAAAAGGTGACTTTATCGCTGATGGACCTTCTATGGAGAAAGGTGAAATGGCGCTTGGACAAAACCCAATCGTTGCCTACATGACATGGGAAGGTTACAACTTCGAGGATGCCGTTATCATGAGCGAACGCTTGGTGAAAGACGATGTTTACACATCTGTTCACCTTGAAGAATACGAATCAGAAACTCGCGATACAAAGCTTGGGCCTGAAGAAATCACTCGTGAAATTCCAAACGTTGGTGAAGATGCCCTTAAAGATCTCGACGAAATGGGTATCATCCGTATCGGTGCTGAGGTTAAAGAAGGGGATATTCTTGTAGGTAAAGTAACACCTAAGGGTGAAAAAGATCTTTCTGCTGAAGAGCGTCTCTTGCACGCTATCTTCGGTGACAAATCTCGTGAAGTTCGTGACACTTCCCTTCGTGTACCACACGGTGCCGATGGTGTCGTTCGTGATGTTAAAATCTTTACACGTGCAAACGGTGATGAATTGCAATCTGGTGTCAACATGCTGGTTCGCGTATACATCGCACAAAAACGTAAGATTAAGGTCGGAGATAAGATGGCCGGACGTCACGGAAACAAAGGGGTTGTCTCTCGTATCGTTCCTGTAGAAGACATGCCTTACCTTCCGGATGGAACTCCAGTCGATATCATGTTGAACCCACTTGGGGTGCCATCACGTATGAATATCGGTCAGGTTATGGAGCTTCACCTTGGTATGGCGGCTCGTACTCTTGGTATCCACATCGCAACACCAGTCTTTGACGGAGCAAGTTCTGAAGATCTTTGGGACACTGTCAAAGAAGCAGGTATGGATAGCGATGCTAAGACGATTCTTTACGATGGGCGTACTGGTGAACCATTTGATAACCGTGTGTCAGTTGGTGTCATGTACATGATCAAACTTCACCATATGGTTGATGATAAATTGCACGCTCGTTCAGTCGGACCATACTCAACCGTTACACAACAACCACTCGGAGGTAAAGCTCAGTTTGGTGGACAACGTTTCGGTGAGATGGAGGTTTGGGCGCTTGAAGCCTACGGTGCGTCAAATGTCCTTCAAGAAATCTTGACTTACAAGTCTGACGATATCAACGGACGTTTGAAAGCATATGAAGCTATTACAAAAGGAAAACCAATTCCAAAACCAGGTGTTCCAGAATCATTCCGAGTTCTTGTAAAAGAATTGCAATCTCTTGGTCTTGATATGCGTGTCCTTGACGAAGACGATCAAGAAGTGGAACTTCGTGACCTTGATGAAGGAATGGACGAAGATGTCATCCACGTAGATGACCTTGAAAAAGCCCGCGAAAGAGCAGCTCAAGAGGCTAAAGCAGCCTTTGAAGCAGAAGAAAATGCAAAGGCGGAAGCAACAGAAGAAGCTGCTGAACAAGAATAAGCAGTTCACTTATAATAGAAAGGGAAGAAATAGTGGTTGATGTAAATCGTTTTAAAAGTATGCAAATCACACTAGCTTCTCCAAGCAAAGTCCGTTCATGGTCTTATGGAGAAGTCAAAAAACCTGAAACAATCAATTACCGTACGTTGAAACCAGAACGTGAAGGACTCTTTGACGAAGTGATCTTTGGTCCTACAAAAGACTGGGAATGTGCTTGTGGTAAATACAAACGCATTCGTTACAGAGGGATTGTTTGTGACCGTTGTGGTGTTGAAGTAACGCGTACAAAAGTTCGTCGTGAACGTATGGGACACATCGAGTTAAAAGCTCCTGTATCTCATATCTGGTATTTCAAGGGGATTCCAAGCCGTATGGGCTTGACCCTTGACATGAGTCCTCGTGCCCTCGAGGAAGTTATCTACTTTGCTGCTTACGTGGTGATTGATCCAAAAGATACACCACTTGAGCACAAGTCTATCATGACAGAGCGTGAATACCGTGAGCGCTTGCGTGAGTTTGGTCATGGTTCATTCGTTGCCAAAATGGGTGCCGAAGCTATCCAAGACCTCTTGAAACAAGTAGATCTTGAAAAAGAAATTGCTGAACTCAAAGAAGAGTTAAAAACAGCTACTGGACAAAAACGTGTGAAAGCTATCCGTCGTTTAGATGTTTTGGATGCTTTCCACAAGTCTGGAAACAAGCCTGAATGGATGGTTCTTAACATCCTTCCAGTTATTCCACCAGATCTTCGTCCAATGTTGCAGTTGGATGGTGGCCGTTTTGCCTCATCTGACTTGAACGACCTTTACCGTCGTGTTATTAACCGTAACAATCGTTTGGCTCGTTTGCTTGAGTTGAACGCGCCAGGTATCATCGTTCAAAATGAGAAGCGTATGCTTCAAGAAGCGGTTGACGCTTTGATTGACAATGGCCGTCGTGGTCGTCCTATCACAGGGCCAGGTAGCCGTCCACTGAAATCATTGAGCCACATGCTCAAAGGGAAACAAGGACGCTTCCGTCAAAACTTGCTCGGTAAACGTGTTGACTTCTCAGGACGTTCTGTTATTGCCGTTGGTCCAACTCTTAAGATGTACCAATGTGGTGTGCCACGTGAAATGGCAATCGAGCTCTTTAAACCATTCGTTATGCGTGAAATCGTTGCGCGCGATATCGTTCAAAACGTTAAAGCGGCTAAACGATTGGTAGAACGTGGAGATGAACGTATCTGGGATATCTTGGAAGAAGTTATCAAAGAACACCCAGTACTTTTGAACCGCGCACCTACCCTTCACCGTTTGGGTATCCAAGCCTTTGAACCTGTCTTGATTGACGGTAAAGCCCTTCGCTTGCACCCGCTTGTCTGTGAAGCCTACAATGCCGACTTTGACGGTGACCAAATGGCCATCCACGTACCTCTTTCAGAAGAAGCCCAAGCAGAAGCTCGTATCTTGATGCTTGCTGCTGAGCACATTTTGAACCCTAAAGATGGTAAACCAGTTGTTACTCCATCTCAGGACATGGTTTTGGGTAACTACTACTTGACTATGGAAGAAGCTGGTCGTGAAGGCGAAGGTATGGTCTTCAAAGATCGTGACGAAGCTGTCATGGCTTACCGTAATGGTTATGTTCACCTCCACTCACGTGTTGGTATCGCAACAGATAGCCTTAACAAACCATGGACAGAAGAGCAAAAACACAAAATCTTGCTTACAACTGTTGGTAAAATCCTCTTCAACGATATCATGCCAGAAGGACTGCCTTACTTGCAAGAGCCAACAAACGCCAACTTGACAGAAGGTGTTCCGACTAAGTACTTCTTGCCATTAGGTGGAAATATCAAGGAAGCTATTGAAGGACTTGAACTCAACCCACCATTCAAGAAGAAAAACCTTGGAAATATCATCGCTGAAATCTTCAAACGTTTCCGTACGACAGAAACATCTGCCCTACTTGACCGTATGAAGAACCTCGGTTACCACCATTCAACTCTTGCAGGTTTGACAGTGGGTATTGCTGATATTCCAGTTGTTGAAGACAAGGCTGAAATCATCGAAGAATCACACAAACGTGTAGAACAAATCACAAAACAATTCCGTCGTGGTATGATCACAGATGACGAACGCTACAATGCTGTTACAGCTGAATGGCGTGCTGCCCGTGAAAAACTCGAGAAACGTTTGGTTGCCAACCAAGATCCTAAGAACCCAATCGTTATGATGATGGATTCTGGAGCCCGTGGTAACATCTCAAACTTCTCACAGCTTGCCGGTATGCGTGGTCTGATGGCTGCTCCGAACGGACGTATCATGGAATTGCCAATCCTTTCAAACTTCCGCGAAGGTTTGTCAGTACTTGAAATGTTCTTCTCAACTCACGGTGCCCGTAAAGGTATGACCGATACGGCCCTTAAGACAGCCGACTCAGGTTACTTGACTCGTCGTTTGGTTGACGTTGCCCAAGACGTTATCATCCGTGAGGATGACTGTGGAACTGACCGTGGTCTCTTGATCCGTTCTATTACTGAAGGTAAAGAGATGATTGAGTCTCTTGAAGAACGTCTCAATGGTCGTTACACTAAGAAAACTGTTAAGCACCCAGAAACTGGCGCAGTTATCATTGGTCCAAATGAATTGATCACAGAAGATAAGGCCCGTGAAATTGTTAATGCCGGTGTTGAAGAAGTAACCATCCGCTCAGTATTTACATGTAACACTCGTCATGGTGTCTGCCGTCATTGTTACGGTATCAACTTGGCGACTGGTGATGCGGTTGAAGTCGGTGAAGCAGTTGGTACAATCGCTGCCCAATCTATCGGGGAACCTGGTACACAGCTTACAATGCGTACCTTCCACACGGGTGGGGTTGCCTCAAATACCGATATCACTCAAGGTCTTCCTCGTGTCCAAGAAATCTTTGAAGCCCGCAATCCTAAAGGGGAAGCGGTCATCACAGAAGTCAAAGGGGAAGTTACAGCAATCGAAGAAGATGCTTCAACTCGTACTAAGAAAGTCTTCGTTAAAGGCGAAACTGGCGAAGGCGAATACGTGGTACCATTTACAGCCCGTATGCGTGTCCAGGTTGGAGACCAAGTCTCTCGTGGTGCAGCATTGACAGAAGGTTCAATCCAACCAAAACGTCTCCTTGCTGTACGTGATGTCTTGTCAGTTGAAACCTACCTACTTGGTGAAGTGCAAAAAGTTTACCGTAGCCAAGGGGTAGAAATCGGAGACAAACACATCGAGGTAATGGTTCGTCAAATGATCCGTAAAGTCCGCGTCATGGATCCAGGAGATACAGACCTTCTCATGGGTACTCTCATGGATATCAACGACTTTACAGATGCCAACAAAGATGTTCTTATCGCAGGTGGTGTTCCAGCAACTGGTCGTCCAGTCCTTATGGGAATCACTAAAGCCTCACTTGAAACAAATAGTTTCTTGTCAGCTGCTTCCTTCCAGGAAACAACTCGTGTCCTTACAGATGCAGCTATCCGTGGTAAGAAAGACCATCTCCTTGGTCTCAAGGAAAATGTTATCATCGGTAAGATTATCCCAGCTGGTACTGGTATGGCTCGCTACCGTAACATTGAACCACTAGCAGTTAATGAAGAGTCACTTCTTGCAGATTCACAAGAGGAAGAGCAAGTGGATGTCCAAGTAGAAACTGTGGAAACAAGTGAATAATCTTATTTAGTTAAAAGAGGGGCTCACCCCTCTTTTGGCATGTTTAGGCACTTAAAATTATATGTAATTTTTCTGAAAAATTGCAATAAATTGAAATTAAGTTAACTTATTTTTATGTCTCAAAATGATGAGCATTATGCTTTGATTTTAAGTATAATAGTGCTAAAATAAGACGTTGCATGTTTAGGGTTTTTGAAAAACAATGCATAAAATATAACAATATATACACTCCCTAAAGGGTATTGGAGGAAAAATCGTGAAAAATGATTTGTTTAACGACCGAATTAGTCGATTCTCGATCCGTAAACTTCATGTAGGAGTTTGCTCGGTCCTATTAGGAACGTTAGTAATGCTCGGAACTGCCACAGGTGTCGGTGCCGATGAAGTGACGGAAGAAAAACAAGCTGATGGTGTTGCAGCAACGACAGAAGTCGCTAAAGCTGAAACTCCAGTTGCGACTGAAGCAACAACAGCTAAAGAAACTACAACAGCTAAAGAAGTAACTTACCAAGCTGAAGCAGCCCCTGCAGTTTCTACTGAAGTGAAACCTGAGCTTAAGACTGAAACGTTGTCAGCTTACGTTGCTGAGATTGAAGGGAACTTGGCAAATGGTAAGTACAGCAACAAGACAGACGAGAGCGTCGAAATTCTTAAAGCTAGTCTTGCGAACGCTCAGAACGTTCTTGCATCTGCTTCAAGTCAAGCTGAACTAGATGCAGCTTATCAATCGCTTGTAACAACTGTCAATGCTAAACTAAAAAATAAAGAAAAAGTTGTAGCTGAAGAAAAAGTAGCAACTGCTGATAAGACAGAAGCAACAACTGGAAAACCTGCAGAAAATACAAAACCAGCTGAAGCTACAAACTCTATTGCGAATACTGGGGAAAACGACCCTCGTAATGGTAAAGAGATTGATAAGAATACTGCCTTCCGTGCAGATACTGCAACAGCTACTGGAATTGGTGCAGACGTTGAAGACGCAACTTCTACACCGAAAGTTGAAAAACCAGGCTTTACAACAAATGTAAAAGCCGCAGACCTTGCTAGTCAAATCTCTTGGTTGGACTTTGGGGATACTGCTAACTGGACAGGTACAACGACAACGTCAGATGGCAAACTTGCACTTCAAGTCGGCGCGACCTACACCAAGGAAATTATGCCGGGCTATGTGGTTACCATCAAAGTCAAGTCTTTGAAACCCTTCCAAGCGACAGAAATATACAAAAAACGCCTTGAAGAACGAGGAGCAACAGAAGCTGAAAAAGCTACCTATGATCCAAATGCTAGAAATGGTTATGTGAGTGGGAGTTCTGATAGGACTACCAAAGCTGCATTTGCTGCTGGTGAGGAAGCCAAAGTTATTGCTGAAGCTCAAAATCGCTGGACAGAAGTACGAACAGAAGGCATCAATACTGGTACTAAAAAAACAACTATCAGTTCCGACTTGAACGGCGGTAATATTGGGGTTCAGTTTGAAGTCTCCGCTACTTTCCGCGGGAAAGTAGTCAGACCAGCCGTTGTCATGGCAGATGGCGAGTCCGCTAACCCAGGTGAGGTGGTTATGTTCACCACCAACGGAGAAGGATGGCAACACATTGGTGAATGGTATAAGAATGGTGATAAGTCAACTAGAACTTATGCCCCACAAGATCTTACTTATTATTTTGACCCAGCGAATAATTTTAGTTATTTTAAACCAGTTCCGGTTGAAGGAATTGAAATTCGAAATTGGAATACACAACAACTTCGTGATTCCACGCAAGCGGGACCAGACAAAAAAGCAGTTGCCTGGAAGTATTTTCAAAGTGCTGATTTAACAACTGCTGGACTTGGAACGGGTGTCTTTGGTCCAAACGTATCAGCTAGTAAATTTGCTGTTCCCCTTGTTATGACAAAGGGGGCTTCTGAAATTGGATTATATATCGCATCTTCAGGTAAACAATCAGCAATGCTTGGTTTCTTCCCACTTGATGAAGGAGATGCGCCTGAATCATACGGTAAGGCAGTTCATTCAATTGCAACTGTGGATGGGATTACCGGTAAGAAAGTAAACCAACCTTATCTCGGCCACTTGAGTCCTGATATGGATGAAAACAATACCCTTGATTGGACTGGTGACGATAAAGCGACAACGGCTGATGAAGGCATCGACCAATTGCTTCCGAATGACCTCAAAGGAAAAACCAATGAGTTGATCAAGATGGATCGTACAAAACCAGGGAATTATACGATTACTGTTGAAGCTCATACAGACGGGGCGCCTCAAGCCAATATTTATGGTTGGGTTGACTTTAACCAAAACGGTACCTTTGATGAAGACGAACGCTCTGATTTAGCAACCATTACTAAGGATGGAGCCGTTACCCTAAGATTCACCAAGAGCAAAACCTATATCGATCCTAGTGTCAACGAACTAGGAGTACGGTTACGAATTGCTAAGGATGCTGCTCAAATTGAGAGTCCGACAGGAATGGCCTTTTCAGGGGAGGTTGAGGACTTCAAGACTCAAATCACCCACCCACCAAAAGGAGAATTCAAAGAAACAAGTGGTCTTCAAGGGGCGAAGCAAACTGCAACTGTAGCCTTTACTGCTCGAGGTTTGCAAGGCTATAGCTTAACTGAATCAGCAAAAATTGATGAAACAGTAGCACCATACATTGTCGATGCAAATGGGAACAAGGCTACTTTGGATGCGGAAGGTTACTATGTCGTGCCAGGTCAAGGTAAATACAAAGTTACTGGTAATGGTAAAGATGTAGATGTGGAATTCATCCCAGAAGATCACTTCCTAGGCACAGCTGATGGGATCTCTATCCGTCGTACAGATAGTAATGGTTACGATACTGGTTGGTCAACTAAATTCCCAGATAAGGAAGCAAACGTTGATACAGTATTAAACACAATGGATGGTCTTTACATCCCAACAGTAACTCCAAGTAATATTGAAGGTGTTGATAAGACTTCAACTGATGTCCAAGGAGCAACTCAAATTGGTACCCCAACCTTTAACACAACTACAACTAATGCTAATGGCGACAAGATCTCTGTCACTCCAAGCTTGGAATACCCTGCTAAATTGGTGGACCCAGCGACTGGTCAAGTAACCAATGCAACCTCTGTAACAGTAGCAGGCGAAGGAACATACTCAATCAATGACGCTACAGGAGAAGTTACCTTTGTTCCAGAACCAGGATTTACTGGTACTGCAAAAGGTATTACTGTATCATTGACTGCACCTGTCGGAAGAGATAAAGATGGTACTGTTCGTGATGAATACCTTAAGACTGCTACAGCTAAGTACACACCAACAGTGACTCCAATTACAATCACTCCAACAGATAAGGTTTCTGAGGATATCCAAAACGTTCCACAAACTCAAACTCCTACATTTGAGTTGAGCAACGACAAAACTGCAAAAATCACAAGCAAGAAATTGGTAGATCCAGCAACAGGTCAACCTACTGATGAGACAACTGTGACTGTTCCAAGAGAAGGAACATACACAATCGATCCTACTACAGGAGCGGTAACTTTCACTCCAGAAAAAGACTTTGTCGGAACAGCCAAAGGCGTTAAGGTTCAAGCAACTGCAACTATCACAAACGCTAATGGTAAGACTGCAACCATTACTTCAGATGCGACCTACACACCAACTGTTGTGCCAGCAGTTCCAACTGCAAGCCCTGCAACTTCAAAAGATATCCAAGGTGCGACTCAAACCGGTACACCAACCTTTGCAGGAACAACTGTTCAAGTAAATGGTGAAGATAAAGCTATTACCATTAAAGACAATAGCTACACATTGCTAGATAAAGATGGTAACGAAGTTTCAACTACACCAGCTTATGCTGAAGATGGAACAACACCAATCGGTACATTCGCGATCAACCCAGCAACTGGTACTGTAACATTCACACCAACTGATAAGTCTTACACAGGTAAAGTAACGCCTGTTAAGGTTCAAGCTGAAAGCACAAACGGAATCAAGGTTGATACAACTTACACACCTGAGATTGTTCCAGTCACACCAACTGCAACACCAGCTGAAACAACAGACATCCAAGGCGCAACTCAAACAGGTAAACCTGAGTTCAAGGGTGGAACTGTTACAGTTGATGGAGTAGAAAAAACTGTTCCAATCAACGAAGATGTTCCAGCAACATTTGAAGATGGTTCAACAACTAAGACAGTTGAAGGTGTTGGTACTTACACAGTAGCAGCAGACGGTACTGTTACATTTGTACCAGAGAAATCATTTGTCGGAACTGCACCAGCTGTGACAGTTGTTCGCGAAGATAAGAACGGAACAAAAGCTTCAGCAACCTACACACCAACAGTAACCCCAGTAACCCCAACTGCAACACCAGTTGAAACTACAGATATCCAAGGTGCTACACAAACTGGTAAACCTGTATTTACTGAAGGCGATAGCCGTGTACCAATGGATGATGATACACCAGCAACCTTCGAAGATGGTTCAACAACGAAGACAATTCCAGGTGAAGGAACCTACACAGTAGCTCCAGATGGAACAGTCACATTTGTCCCAGAGAAATCATTCACAGGCACAGGAACAGGCGTGACCGTTAAACGTGTCGATAAGAACGGTACACCAGTTACTGCTAAATACACCCCAACAGTAACCCCAGTAACACCAACAGCTGAAGATGTAACTTCAACAGATAAACAAGGTCAAACCCAAACAGGTAAACCTAAGTTTACAGAAGGTGATCCAGTAGTTCCAATGGATGATGATACACCAGCAACATTCGAAGATGGTTCAACAACGAAGACTATCCAAGATGAAGGAACCTACACAGTAGCTCCAGATGGAACAGTCACATTTGTCCCAGAGAAATCATTCACAGGCACAGGAACAGGCGTGACTGTTAAACGTGTCGATAAGAACGGTACACCAGTAACAGCTAAATACACACCAACAGTAACCCCAGTAACACCGACAGCAACTCCAGCTGAATCAGTAGCACCTCAAGGTGTAGTTCAAACTGGTACTGTTACCTTCACAGAAGGTGACCCAGTTGCACCAATCGACAAGGATACGATTACTCTTCTTGACGAAAATGGTCAATCAGCTACATCAGTAGTTGCTAAGTCGCCAGAAGGTAAAGAAATCGGTACTTTCACAGTTGATAAAGCAACAGGTGTTGTAACCTTCACACCAACTGACAAGTCATACTCAGGTGATGTTGTTGCCGTTAAGGTTCAAGCTAAAGATGCTAACGGTACTGCTGTAGAAACAACATACACACCTAAGATTACTCCAGTTGTTCCAACAGCTGAAGATGCAACATCAACTGACAAACAAGGTCAAGAACAAACAGGTAAACCTAAGTTTACAGAAGGTAACCCAAGCGTACCAATGGATGATGATGTTCCAGCAACATTTGACGATGGATCAACAACTAAGACAATTCCAGGTGAAGGTACATACACAGTAGCACCAGATGGAACAGTAACATTTGTTCCAGAAAAATCATTCACAGGTAAAGGAACAGGCGTGACTGTTAAACGTGTCGATAAGAACGGTACACCAGTAACAGCTACCTACACACCAACAGTAACTCCAGTAACACCAACAGCAACTCCAGCTGAATCAGTTGCACCTCAAGGTGTGGTTCAAACTGGTACTGTTACCTTCACAGAAGGTGATCCAGTTGCACCAATCGACAAAGATACCATTACTCTTCTTGACGAAAATGGTCAACCGGCGGCTTCTGTAGATGCTAAATCTCCAAGTGGTGAAGTTATTGGTACTTTCACAGTTGATAAAGAAACAGGTGTTGTAACCTTTACACCAACTGATAAGTCATACTCAGGTGAAGTAGTTCCAGTTAAAGTTCAAGCTAAGGATGCTAACGGCACTCCAGCTGAAACAACATACACACCTAAGATTACTCCAGTTGTTCCAACAGCTGATCCAACAACATCTACTGATATTCAAGGTAAAACACAAACAGGTAAACCAACATTCACACCAGGTAACCCAGATGTACCGATGGATGATGATACACCTGCAACCTTCGAAGATGGTTCAACAACTAAGGTAATTCCAGGCGAAGGAACATACACAGTAGCTCCAGACGGAACAGTTACATTTGTACCAGAAAAATCATTCACAGGAACAGGAACAGGCGTGACTGTTAAACGTGTAGACAAGAATGGTACACCAGTTACAGCTAAGTACACACCAACTGTAACCCCAGTAACACCAACAGCTGATCCAACAACATCTACTGATATTCAAGGTAAAACACAAACAGGTAAACCAACATTCACACCAGGTAACCCAGATGTACCGATGGATGATGATACACCTGCAACCTTCGAAGATGGTTCAACAACTAAGGTAATTCCAGGTGAGGGAACTTACACAGTAGCTCCAGACGGAACAGTTACATTTGTCCCAGAGAAATCATTCACAGGCACAGGAACAGGCGTGACTGTTAAACGTGTCGATAAGAATGGTACACCAGTAACAGCTAAGTACACCCCAACTGTTACACCAGTAACACCAACAGCAGAACCAGCTACAACTATTGGACCAAAAGGTAAAGAACAGTCTGGTAAACCAACATTCAAGGAAGGTGATAGCCGTGTTCCAATGAATGATGATGTTCCAGCTACATTTGACGATGGTTCAACAACTAAGACTATTCCAGGTGTTGGTACTTACACAGTAGCACCAGACGGAACAGTAACCTTCAAACCAGAACCTGAATTTACAGGAACAGCTCCATCCGTTACAGTTGTTCGTGAAGATATGAACGGAACAAAAGCTTCTGCAACATACACACCAACAGTAACACCAGTTACTACATTTGTAGATAAAGAAGGTAAAGCAATTCCAGGATATCCAACAGAAGACGGTGAAAATCCTAAGAAAGACATTCCAGGATACCGCTTCGTAGAGACTAAGAAACTTCCAAACGGCGACACAGAACATGTCTACGAAAAAGTGAAGACTAGTCACAAGGATAAAGACGGAAATGAAATTCCAGGATATCCAACAGAAGACGGCGAAAATCCTAAGAAAGATATTCCAGGATACCGCTTCGTAGAGACTAAGAAACTTCCAAACGGCGACACAGAACATGTCTATGAAAAAGTGAAGACTAGTCACAAAGATAAAGACGGAAATGAAATTCCAGGATATCCAACAGAAGACGGCGAAAATCCTAAGAAAGACATTCCAGGATACCGCTTCGTAGAGACTAAGAAACTTCCAAACGGCGACACAGAACATGTCTACGAAAAAGTGAAGACTAGTCACAAGGATAAAGACGGAAATGAAATTCCAGGATATCCAACAGAAGACGGCGAAAATCCTAAGAAAGATATTCCAGGGTACCGCTTCGTAGAGACTAAGAAACTTCCAAACGGCGACACAGAACATGTCTATGAAAAAGTGAAGACTAGTCACAAAGATAAAGACGGAAATGAAATTCCAGGATATCCAACAGAAGACGGCGAAAATCCTAAGAAAGACATTCCAGGATACCGCTTCGTTGAAACTAAGAAGTTGCCAAACGGTGACACAGAGCACGTTTATGAGAAGGTTAAGACTCCAGATCCAGAGCCAACTCCAGATCCGAAACCAACTCCAGATCCAGAGCCAACTCCAGATCCGAAACCAACTCCAGATCCAAAGCCGACTCCAGATCCAGAACCAACTCCAGATTCAGAAAAACCAGAAGCTCCAGTTAAACCGGCTCCAGCTAAGGAAAATACTCCTCAATTGCCAAACACAGGTACTAAGGATAATGCTAGCCTTGCTGCTCTTGGTTTAGTAGGTGTCTTGAGTGGATTTGGACTTATTGCCCGTAAAAAGAAAGAAGACTAAACAACTCTGTAAAGTAGTGAGAAAGTCACCTTTCTAATTAAAAACTAGTACATCCAAAGATGTACTAGTTTTTTTATCTCTTTGCTGCTTGTTTTAAGGATAGAACTATGCTACAATCTTGTAAAACAAGCAAGGATATCAAGATATGAAAAGTGAATACCAAAAAATGATTGCCGGAGAACCCTATCGCCCGTTCGATCCAGAACTTCGTGCTCTAGCACTAACAGCACGACAAAAGCAAGCTTCCTTTAATGAAGAAGTCGATCCAATAAAAGGTATGGAAATCATCAAAGGATGGTTTGGTTCAACTGGTGAAAATCTCTATGTCAATACTCGTTTGGTAGTGGATTATGGTGTCAATATTCATTTGGGAGAAAATTTCTATTCCAATTGGAATCTGACCATGCTAGATGTTTGTCCCATTACCATTGGCGACAATGCTATGATTGGTCCTAACTGCCAATTTTTAACACCCCTTCATCCCCTGGATCCAGATGAACGAAATTCAGGTTTAGAATTTGGGAAACCAATTACAATCGGCAAGAACTTCTGGGCAGGTGGTGGGGTTATTGTCCTTCCAGGTGTTACACTAGGTGATAACGTTGTTGCAGGAGCAGGAGCTGTCATTACTAAATCTTTTGGTGATAATGTAGTTTTGGCAGGCAACCCAGCACGAGTTATCAAAGAAATTCCGGTCAAAGAAAATTAAAAGAACAGCGAAATGCTGTTCTTTTTTGTACCATAAGCAATGATTATTAATGAAGTTCGGATGGGGTTAAGAAAACTTTTAGAAAAAGTTTAGGCTTGTTTTAGGAAAGTCACGTAGACTAAGAGCATGTAAATGAAAGACGAGGAAACGAGCATGAAAGCAAAAAAATGGACATTCTTATTAACGAGTATAGCAACTCTAGCACTGGTAACAGCTTGTACCCAGTCAACTTCAAATACAAGCAATAGTGCTGCAACAACTACATCCACTACAGATGCTAAGAAAACTAACTATTTCACAGATAAGGACTACGATACTTCCTATGATGAAAAGGCAGCCGCAACTGTAACCTTGTCAGGATCAACGGCGATGGTATCAGGTGATGGAGTGGCCGTATCAGGATTTACCGTTACAATCTCTAAGTCAGGTACCTATGTGATCTCTGGTCAATCTGATGGAGTTCAAATCAAGATCGAAGCTGGGAATTCTGATGATGTACATATCGTACTAAAGGGTGTGACCATGACCAATACCAATGCAGCTATTTCTGCAACATCAGCTGGTCATGTTTACCTAACTCTAGCAGATGGCACAACTAATAGCCTCTCAGATTCTGCTTCTAATAGTGATGAAAAAGCTGATGCTGCCCTCTTCTTTAAAGTGGACTTGACCATCAATGGTAAAGGAACTCTCAATGTAGATGGTAAGAAAAACAATGGTATTAAGGCCAACGATACACTTCACATCACAGGCGGGACCTACAACATCACAGCAGTCGGAGATGCTTTTAATGTCAATGATGAACTCAATATTACTGGCACAACCATGACTATCGATGCCAAGGAAGACGGAGTTAAGGTCGACAATGATGAGGACACATCTGTAGGAACCATGTATCTCTCTGATAATACCATCACTGTTACTGCAGGGGACGATGGTATCCACGCATCAGGTGATTTGGTTATTGATAGTGGTACCTATACCGTTAAGAATTCTACAGAAGGGCTTGAAGGTAAGTCAATCACTATCAACGGTGGAGATATCGCCATCTATTCAACGGATGATGGTGTCAATGCAGCCAACAAAAATGCTCAACAAAGTGAAATTTTCTTCACTATGAATGGTGGGAACTTGACGGTTGAAGTTGGTCAAGGGGACACGGATCCAATTGACTCAAATGGTAATATTACAGTTAATGGAGGAACCATCAAAATGACTGGTCAAACTGGTTTTGACTTTGATGGAACAGCGACCTGCACAGGCGGAGATATCTATCTCAATGGTGAAAAACAAACTGAGATTGTCAATTCTATGCCTGGAGGCGGAGGGGCACCTGGCGGTGGCCCTCAAGGGAATGGTAGCCCTGGAGGTCCCGCTCCTGATGGACGACCATAAAAGAAAATCTCCTTTCTCGAAAGAGAAGGGAGATTTTTATGATATTAGGATGAGAAAGAATTATTCTCCGTCTTTTTTAAAGATGTTTTTTACGCCAGATACTGCACCTTCGACAGCTTCTTTAGCATCTTCAGCAACTTCTTTAGCTTTTGAAGCTACTTTTTCTGCAGCTCCTTCCGCTTGAGTTTTAGTATCGCCAGTAAGTTTACCAAAACTTTCTTTGACAGAACCTTTAGCTTGGTTGAATTTTTCTTCGATGGACATGGGGGATACCTCCGTTAATTTTTTGTATTATCTAAATTACATCAGATACTAATTTAAGTATATACCCTTTTATGCTAAAAAGCAAAAAACTGATACAAAAAGCATCAGTTTATTTTTTTAATAGGTTACAACATTCAATTGACCTTTATCATATTCAGCAATAAAGATATTAGAGACTTCTTCAAAACCTTCTTGTTTTAACTCATCCATTAACCACTCTTCAGTTTTGCCAATGGTTTCTAGGATTTCAACTTGGACAACACCGTCTGTGATGACTGGGTACTTAGGATTCTCGTCACCCATTCTTACGACAATTAGTTGTCCGTTTTGCTCAATCACAGCTCTCTTGACATCCTTTAATTGAAAGATTCCTTGAGCGCGCAATTTAAGAGCAACATCAGCAGCAGCTAGACCTTTTGAGCGACAGGCTTCTGGATCTAATGTTCCATTTTTAATGATAATCGTAGGTTTTCCGTCAATCAGATGTTTAATGAAGGAAACATTGGTATTCAACCATTTGAGGAGTAAAATGAGAATAGTCCAAATAATGAGGATAACAATGTATTGGATGATAGTGATGGAACTATTGTAGATAACCCCACCGATAATACCCCCGAGAACAAAGTTCTGGATTTGATCTACTGCAGAACTTGGTGCTAAATTTCCTTTACCTGTTACGTTAATAACAAAAACAAGAGAAAGTAGCCCCAAGGCTAATTTAATTGCAATTGTAGCAAAAAAGCTTATCATTTTTCAACCTCCACGAGTTCCACATCTGATTTATAGAGTTCCATCTTTTCTAATAAATAGCTATCTTGGGCAGTCCCACTAATGGCACGATAAAAATTGTCACCTACTTTAATAATCGCCCCATCAGTCACTGCTGATGTGTTGACATAAACATTTTTCTTATCAACACCTAACTCTTTTGATACAATTTCGATGAAGTGCAAGGAACTACGAAATTGATTATCATTGGATTGGTTGTTTTGAAGATTCGTAATGCTAATCAATACAAAAGCAATTAACGTCAAAATAGAAATGAGCGATAATTCACGGAACTTACTCCCTCTTTTATCTTTGAAAGCCTTAAATGCAAAGAATCCAGTCACAATCACTAAGAGCGTCGACACAATAATCATGACCCAATCCTGTTGACTGATTTGGCTTAGAACATAGTCGTATGAATAGAATTTCATAAGATTTCTCCTTTTTTAAATTCAATCTATTATAAAATAATTCCTAAGATATAGCAATTTTACCATTAGGAAAATAGCATTTAATTGTTGTTTCCTACTTAAGGTAGGTTTTTTATAATTTGACTTAGCCTCCCGTCTTGACTTTCGTTTGGCTTTTGTTATAATAGTAAAAATTTAGAGGAGGTATTCTATGATTCAAAAACATGCTATTCCTATTTTAGAGTTTGACGATAATCCTCAGGCAGTCATTATGCCCAATCACGAAGGCTTGGATTTACAGTTACCAAAGAAGTGCATCTATGCATTTTTGGAAGAAGAGATTGACCGCTATGCTCAGGAAGTAGAAGCAGATTGCGTAGGGGAGTTTGTTTCTGCCACTAAGACCTACCCGGTTTATGTCATGGACTACAAAGGTGAAAAAGTGTGTTTGGCCCAAGCGCCTGTCGGTTCCGCTCCAGCGGCCCAGTTTATGGATTGGTTGATTGGCTATGGTGTGGAGCAAATCATTTCCACTGGTACTTGTGGAGTCCTAGCCGATATAGAGGAAAATGCCTTTCTCGTCCCTGTTCGCGCTCTGCGAGATGAGGGGGCCAGCTACCACTATGTAGCGCCTTCTCGTTATATGGAGATGCAGATTGAGGCTATCTCTGCCATTGAGCAAGTCTTGGAACAAAGAGGTATTCCTTATGAGGAAGTCATGACCTGGACGACAGATGGTTTTTACCGAGAAACAGCTGAAAAAGTTGCCTATCGTAAGGAAGAAGGCTGTGCAGTTGTGGAGATGGAATGTGCTGCATTAGCAGCAGTAGCTCAACTTCGCGGTGCAGTCTGGGGTGAGTTGCTGTTCACGGCTGATTCATTGGCAGATCTTGATAACTATGACCAGCGCGATTGGGGTTCAGAAGCTTTTGACAAGGCCTTAGAACTCTGTCTTGAAATCGTTAGTCATATGTGACTGCTTTAATTGTTTTTATGGTACAATGTAACTATGCTATTCAAATCATTTTCGGAAAAAATAAACACGACCTTGGGACGTTTATCACCTGCTCGTCGAATTTTTTTAAGTTTTGCTTTGGTTATTTTCGCAGGCTCTCTCCTTTTGAGTCTGCCATTTGTGCAAGCAACAAGCTCCCAAGCGACCTATTTCGACCATCTCTTTACAGCAGTATCCATGGTCTGTGTGACGGGACTCTTTACTCAACCAGTAGCTACTACATATAACATCTGGGGTCAGTTAATCTGTATGTTTTTGATCCAGATTGGTGGTTTGGGTCTCATGACCTTTATAGGGGTCTTTTATATTCAAAGTAAGCAAAAGCTAAGTCTTCGTAGCCGTGAAACAATTCTGGAGAGCTTTAGTTATGGAGAAACTCATTCTTTAATGGTTTTCATACGTTCGATTTTCTTGACGACTTTTATCGTTGAAGGACTCGGAGCCTTCCTGTTAAGTTTTCGTTTTGTTCCGGAATTTGGTTGGGGCCGAGGAATTTTTACCTCTATCTTCGTAGCTATTTCAGCTTTCTGTAATGCTGGTTTTGATAATTTTGGAAGTACAAGTTTAGTAGCTTTTCAAACTGATCCTTTGATTAATCTAGTGCTTGCTGCTTTGATCATCACAGGCGGTCTAGGGTTCATGGTTTGGTTTGACCTGGCCACGCAGTTGAGCAAGAAAAAACGTCGGCTTCGCTTCCATACCAAGTTGGTTCTCTTCTTGACAGCTGGAATTTTATTTACTGGAACAGTTTCAACCCTCTTGATAGAGTGGAACAATCCGGGAACGATTGGCAATCTCAGCATCCCTGATAAATTGCTAGTCAGTTTTTTCCAAACAGTTAGTATGAGAACGGCAGGTTTTGCTTCTATTGATTACACCCAGGCTCGGCCTGTTACTTTGATGATTTATATCTTACAAATGTTTCTCGGTGGGGCGCCTGGTGGAACAGCTGGGGGGCTTAAAATCACAACCTTCTTTGTATTATTAGTATTTGCACGCAGTGAACTTTTAGGATTACCCCATGCCAATGTAGCTCGGAGAACAATTTTACCTCGGACAGTCCAAAAATCATTCAGTGTCTTTATTATCTTCTTGATAACTTTTTTATCGGGTTTAATCCTACTAGGAATAACAGCAGAAGGGAATCCGCGCTTTATCTACATCATGTTTGAAACAATTTCAGCACTTGCTACGGTTGGAGTAACTGCTAATCTGACACCAGAGTTAGGTAAATTAGCTCTTAGCGTCGTCATGCTACTGATGTTTATTGGCCGGATCGGGCCACTCACACTGTTAGTTAGTTTGGCTGAGTATCAACCAGATAAGAAAGATACAATCCACTATATGAAAGCGGACATTACTATAGGATAAGAAAGGATAAACTATGGCGGATCGGACAATTGGAATTTTAGGTTTGGGTATTTTTGGGAGTAGTGTTCTTACAACTCTCGCTCAGCATGATATAAATATTATCGCTATTGACGACCATGAGGAGCGAATCAATCAATTTGAACCAGTCTTGGTACGTGGAGTTGTTGGAGATATCACAGATGAAGAGCTCTTGCTCTCAGCAGGAATTGATACCTGCGATACAGTTGTGGTGGCAACTGGGGAAAATTTAGAATCTAGTGTGCTTGCAGTCATGCATTGCAAGAGTCTAGGAGTACCAACTGTTATTGCTAAGGTTAAAAGTCATACAGCAAAAAAAGTACTTGAAAAAATCGGTGCAGACTCTGTTATTTCACCAGAGTATGAAATGGGTCGTTCATTAGCTCAAACGATTCTCTTTCATAATAGCGTAGACGTCTTTCAGTTGGACAAGAATGTCTCCATTGTCGAGATGAAAATTCCACAATCGTGGTCAGGCAAAAGCCTAAGTCAACTGGACCTTCGAGGACGATACAATCTCAATATCCTTGGTTTTCGTGACTACGAAAATGCTCCCTTAGATGTTAAATTTGGACCAGATGATCTTTTGAAAGCTGATGGCTATATGATGGCAGTAATCAATAACCAATATTTGGATAATCTAGCACGCCTCAATGAGTAGAAGAAAAAGATTATTGAGTCAATATAAGTATTTTATAAGAGGGATTTAAGAAAAATTTTAACTTTTTCTTAATCCTTTTTAATTTTAGGAGATTATACTAGAGTCATCAAAAAAAGAAAACTCTAAGGAGAATCCTATGAAATTCAATCCAAATCAGAGATATACTCGTTGGTCTATTCGCCGTCTCAGTGTCGGTGTTGCTTCAGTTGTTGTAGCTAGTGGCTTCTTTGTCCTGGTCGGACAACCAAGTTCTGCGCGTGCTGATGTGGTCAATCCGACCACTGCTCAAGTCGTGCCAGATGCAGATTCGGTGAGTGAAAAGAGCAACTTACCAGCAGAGGCTCTAAAAAAAGCAGTCGATGTAGCTCTTCCTTCAGAACAATCAGACACAGTATCTAAAGTAAGCTTGGATTCTACAAGCTCTCCAGAAAAAGCGGACGCAAATGCTAAAGATCCAGTAGTAGCACCAAAAGAAGAAGTGCAAGCACAACCTGACTCTAAGAAACAAACAGAAGATGCAGTTAAACCTGTAGAAGGTCCTACGTCTACAGTTTCTGGGCAAGATTGTGACGTAAGTGAAGCGCAACCAGCAACTACCCCAGCTGAAGTACAAAAAGGCGTGGCTGATAACACCGAAGACTCAGTAGACATCCCGGCTAGCTACCTTGACAAAGCCAATTTCCCAGGACCATTTACAGCTGGTGTCAACCAAGTCATTCCATACGAATTCTTCGCTGGCGACGGCATGTTGACTCGCCTTATCTTGAAAGCCTCTGACAAGGCTCCATGGTCAGACAACGGTTCGGCTAAAAATCCTGCCCTCCCACCAGTAGAGAAATTGGGCAAAGACCTCTACTTCTATGAAGTAGATTTGGCAGGTACTCAAGGTAAATCAGATAAAGAGCTTCTTGACCTTTTAAAACAAAATGGAACGCAAAGTTATAAAGCTACTATTAAAGTGTACGGGGCTAAAGATGGAAAACCTGACTTAACAAATCTCGTAGCGACTAAAGATTTGACTGTTAATTTGAATGGTTTGACCACACCAGCTGAGGTGCAAAAAGGTGTGGCTGACAACACCAAAGACACAGTAGATGTCCCAGCCACTTACTTGGACAAGGCTAACTTCCCAGGCCCATTCACAGCCGGTGTCAACCAAGTCATTCCTTACGAAGCTTTTGGTGGAGATGGAATGTTGACCCGCCTTATCTTGAAAGCCTCTGACAAGGCCCCATGGTCAGACAATGGAACAGCAAAAAATCCTGCTCTATTACCACTTGAAGGCTTGGCTAAAGGCCAATATTTCTACGAAGTAGATTTGAATGGTAATACGGTTGGTAAAGATGGTCAGGCCTTGCTAGAGCAACTTCGAGCTAACGGAAGCCAAACATATCTAGCTACCATCAAGGTGTATGGCTCTAAAGATGGCAAACCTGATTTGACCAATCTGGTTGCTACTCGTCAAGTAACGATTCGACTTCATGGATTAGAAATGATGTCCAGAACTCCTCAAGGCGATCAGATGGCAATGCCTTCTTCTACGTCAGATTCAATGAACAAAATGAAGGATATGATGAAGGAAGCCCAAGCTTCAGAGATGAGAATGGGTGATTCCATGGCTGAAACTAGGAAAAATGATGGGCAACCGATGCTACCAAATACTGGTGAAGCTCAAACGAATACAGCTGGACTTGGAGCCCTTGGCCTAGTCTTGGCAGGTCTTGTTGGATTTTTGGGTTGGAAAACGAAACGAGAAGATTAAGATTCAAATCACTTAAACATTAGAGAAAATAGTGTTATACTAAAGCAAGTATAACACTGTTTTTGTCAAAGGAGTGTCAGATGAAAAAGACAATTTTGTTGGTTGATGATGAGATAGATATTCTAGATATTCAAAATCGCTATCTTTTGCAGGCAGGTTACGATGTTTTAGTTGCCCATGACGGTAAGGAAGGATTAGAACTTTTTAGAAAAAAATCTATCGATCTCATTATCACGGATATCATGATGCCTAATATGAACGGTTATGATTTCATCAGCGAAGTTCAATATATTGCTCCTGATCAACCCTTTCTCTTTACAACTGCTAAGACAAGCGAACAGGATAAGATTTATGGATTAAGTTTGGGGGCAGATGATTTTATAGCTAAACCGTTTAGCCCAAGGGAATTAGTTTTAAGAGTGAATAATATCTTACGCCGTCTTAGTCGTGGCGGAGAGACCGAGCAGATTGAGTTTGGTGACTTAGTGATCAACCATGTGACTCATGAGGTTCGCATTGGGGAACAGCCTTTGGAATTGACAGTGAAATCTTTTGAACTTCTATGGATATTAGCCAGCAATCCTGAGAGAGTCTTTTCAAAAACTGAACTTTACGAGAAGGTATGGCAAGAGGATTATGTGGATGATACCAATACACTCAATGTTCATATTCATGCTTTGAGACAAGAGTTGAGTAAGTATACGAATTTAAACACTCCTGCTATCAAAACTGTTTGGGGATTGGGCTATAAGATGGAAAGACCGAGAGGAAAAAAATGAAATTAAAAAGCTATATTTTAGTGGGGTATCTAGTTTCGACTCTACTAACGATTTTGGTTGTTTTCTGGGCAATCCAACGAATGTTAATTGATAAAAGTGAAGTTTACTTTCTGGTTGGAATGACCTTGATTGCAAGTTTCATTGGCGCTGCAGTGAGCATCTTTCTTTTGTCGCCCGTTTTCTCTTCTCTGAAACATTTGAAAAAACAAGCTCAGAATATAGCTGGTAAAGATTTTAGCACAGAAATTGAAACCAAAGGGCCGATAGAATTTCAAGAGCTAGGCCAGGCTTTTAATGACATGTCCCACAATTTGCAGGCTACTTTTCTATCACTTGATGAGAGTGAGCAAGAAAAAAGAATGATGATTGCTCAGCTCTCTCACGATATTAAAACACCCATTACCTCCATTCAGGTTACTGTGGAAGGAATTCTTGATGGAGTAATCAAGGAAGAGGAACGACTCCATTATTTAACCACGATTGGTCGGCAAACTGAGCGTCTAAACAAACTAGTGGAGGAATTGGATGTTTTGACTCTTAACACACAACCTCAAGATACTGCTGATGAAGAAGTCGAAGAGGTCTTTTTAGATCAGCTGTTGATTGAGTCAATGAGTGAATTTCAACTCCAGATTGAACAAGAGGAGCGGGATGTTTACATTCAAGTATCACCTGAGTCGGCGAAAATCAAGAGTTATTATGACAAACTTTCTCGTATTCTGGTCAATTTGTTAAACAATGCCTTTAAATATTCAGAACCAGGAACCAGAATCGAGGTTCTTGCCCAATTAACAGAAGAAGAACTGATAATCAGTGTGAAAGACGAGGGTCAAGGTATTCTTCCTGAAGATTTGGAAAAAATTTTTAACCGACTTTATCGTGTAGAAACGTCGCGTAATATGAAGACAGGTGGCCATGGATTAGGACTTGCGATTGCGCGAGAACTAGCTCATCAACTAGGTGGTGAAATAACAGCAGAAAGCCAGTATGGCTTAGGAAGCAAGTTCACATTCTGCCTTAATTTGAAATAAAGGCGTAAAATCTCTTTACAAATCGACAGATTCATGATACAATAGCCTTTGTGTGAAATAGCAGCAGGAAAGCATGAAGCTCGTCAACAGGTGTCTTATAACAAGTAACCTTGGGGCTGTTTAGGCGAAGGGCATCTGCACGAATCAGGGCTTTCTAAGTGACTATTTCCGCCGAAATTTTATTTATATTAGGAGGACATACATATGTCACGTTATACAGGACCATCTTGGAAACAAGCTCGTCGCCTAGGCCTTTCACTTACAGGTACAGGTAAAGAATTGGCACGTCGTAACTACGTACCAGGACAACACGGACCAAACAACCGTTCTAAATTGTCAGAATACGGTTTGCAATTGGCTGAAAAACAAAAACTTCGTTTCACTTACGGAGTAGGTGAAAAACAATTCCGTAACTTGTTTGTACAAGCTACAAAAATCAAAGGCGGAATCCTTGGTTTCAACTTCATGCTTCTTTTGGAACGTCGTTTGGATAACGTAGTTTACCGTCTTGGTCTTGCGACTACTCGTCGTCAAGCTCGTCAATTCGTAAACCACGGTCACATCCTTGTTGACGGAAAACGCGTTGATATCCCATCATACCGCGTAACTCCAGGTCAAGTAATCTCAGTTCGTGAAAAATCATTGAAAGTTCCAGCTATCCTTGAAGCAGTTGAAGCTACTCTTGGACGTCCAGCATTCGTATCATTCGATGCTGAAAAATTGGAAGGTTCATTGACTCGTTTGCCAGAACGCGATGAAATCAACCCAGAAATCAACGAAGCACTTATCGTTGAATTCTACAACAAGATGCTTTAATTTTAAGATATATGATACAGAAAGCCTACAACAGTGGGCTTTTTGTTTTATACTTTGATCATGATTTTTCCTATTTCACAATAAAAAGTATATAGTGTTTTTTTCTTATATAAAAAGTAAGTTGTTTTAACAGTAATTAATATAAAAGAAAAAAATAGAAAAAATTTTTTATAAAAAATAATTCAAACCAGTTGACAAGCGTCAAAAAGTAGGTATAATAGAAAGAGTTGACAAGCTCAGGGTCCGTTGGTCAAGGGGTTAAGACACCGCCTTTTCACGGCGGTAACACGGGTTCGAATCCCGTACGGACTATGTGTGTATCGCGGTTGATGGGAACAGGTTATAAAAAAAGTTAAAAAAACCTGTTGACAGAGAAAATTGACTGTGATATACTAATATAGTTGTCGCAAGCGCGACAAAGACCTTTGAAAACTGAACAAGACGAACCAATGTGCAGGGCACTATAACTTAAGGTTATAGTACTGAACAATGAAAAAACAATAAATCTGTCAGTGACAGAAATGAGTGAGAACTCAAACTTTTAATGAGAGTTTGATCCTGGCTCAGGACGAACGCTGGCGGCGTGCCTAATACATGCAAGTAGAACGCTGAAGCTTGGTGCTTGCACCGAGCGGATGAGTTGCGAACGGGTGAGTAACGCGTAGGTAACCTGCCTGGTAGCGGGGGATAACTATTGGAAACGATAGCTAATACCGCATAACAGTAGATATCGCATGATATGTGCTTGAAAGGTGCAATTGCACCACTACCAGATGGACCTGCGTTGTATTAGCTAGTTGGTGAGGTAACGGCTCACCAAGGCAACGATACATAGCCGACCTGAGAGGGTGATCGGCCACACTGGGACTGAGACACGGCCCAGACTCCTACGGGAGGCAGCAGTAGGGAATCTTCGGCAATGGACGGAAGTCTGACCGAGCAACGCCGCGTGAGTGAAGAAGGTTTTCGGATCGTAAAGCTCTGTTGTAAGAGAAGAACGAGTGTGAGAGTGGAAAGTTCACACTGTGACGGTATCTTACCAGAAAGGGACGGCTAACTACGTGCCAGCAGCCGCGGTAATACGTAGGTCCCGAGCGTTGTCCGGATTTATTGGGCGTAAAGCGAGCGCAGGCGGTTAGATAAGTCTGAAGTTAAAGGCTGTGGCTTAACCATAGTACGCTTTGGAAACTGTTTAACTTGAGTGCAAGAGGGGAGAGTGGAATTCCATGTGTAGCGGTGAAATGCGTAGATATATGGAGGAACACCGGTGGCGAAAGCGGCTCTCTGGCTTGTAACTGACGCTGAGGCTCGAAAGCGTGGGGAGCAAACAGGATTAGATACCCTGGTAGTCCACGCCGTAAACGATGAGTGCTAGGTGTTAGACCCTTTCCGGGGTTTAGTGCCGTAGCTAACGCATTAAGCACTCCGCCTGGGGAGTACGACCGCAAGGTTGAAACTCAAAGGAATTGACGGGGGCCCGCACAAGCGGTGGAGCATGTGGTTTAATTCGAAGCAACGCGAAGAACCTTACCAGGTCTTGACATCCCTCTGACCACTCTAGAGATAGAGTTTTCCTTCGGGACAGAGGTGACAGGTGGTGCATGGTTGTCGTCAGCTCGTGTCGTGAGATGTTGGGTTAAGTCCCGCAACGAGCGCAACCCCTATTGTTAGTTGCCATCATTCAGTTGGGCACTCTAGCGAGACTGCCGGTAATAAACCGGAGGAAGGTGGGGATGACGTCAAATCATCATGCCCCTTATGACCTGGGCTACACACGTGCTACAATGGCTGGTACAACGAGTCGCAAGTCGGTGACGGCAAGCTAATCTCTTAAAGCCAGTCTCAGTTCGGATTGTAGGCTGCAACTCGCCTACATGAAGTCGGAATCGCTAGTAATCGCGGATCAGCACGCCGCGGTGAATACGTTCCCGGGCCTTGTACACACCGCCCGTCACACCACGAGAGTTTGTAACACCCGAAGTCGGTGAGGTAACCATTAGGAGCCAGCCGCCTAAGGTGGGATAGATGATTGGGGTGAAGTCGTAACAAGGTAGCCGTATCGGAAGGTGCGGCTGGATCACCTCCTTTCTAAGGATAAGGAATGCACATTGGTCTTGTTTAGTCTTGAGAGGTCTTGTGGGGCCTTAGCTCAGCTGGGAGAGCGCCTGCTTTGCACGCAGGAGGTCAGCGGTTCGATCCCGCTAGGCTCCATTGGTGAGAGATCACCAAGTAATGCACATTGAAAATTGAATATCTATATCAAATAGTAACAAGAAAATAAACCGAAAACGCTGTAGTATTAATAAGAGTTTATGACTGAAAGGTCAAAAAATAAGGTTAAGTTAATAAGGGCGCACGGTGGATGCCTTGGCACTAGGAGCCGAAGAAGGACGTGACAAACGACGATATGCCTTGGGTAGCTGTAAGTAAGCGATGATCCAGGGATTTCCGAATGGGGGAACCCAACAGGTACTACCTGTTACCCATATCTGTTAAGGATATGAGGAGGAAGACGCAGTGAACTGAAACATCTAAGTAGCTGCAGGAAGAGAAAGCAAAAGCGATTGCCTTAGTAGCGGCGAGCGAAACGGCAGGAGGGCAAACCGAAGAGTTTACTCTTCGGGGTTGTAGGACTGCAATGTGGACTCAAAGACTATAGAAGAATGATATGGGAAGATCAGCCAAAGAGAGTGAGAGCCTCGTATTTTAAATAGTCTTTGTACCTAGCAGTATCCTGAGTACGGCGGGACACGTGAAATCCCGTCGGAATCTGGGAGGACCATCTCCCAACCCTAAATACTCCCTAGCGACCGATAGTGAACCAGTACCGTGAGGGAAAGGTGAAAAGCACCCCGGGAGGGGAGTGAAATAGAACCTGAAACCGTGTGCCTACAACAAGTTCGAGCCCGTTAATGGGTGAGAGCGTGCCTTTTGTAGAATGAACCGGCGAGTTACGATATGATGCGAGGTTAAGTTGAAGAGACGGAGCCGTAGGGAAACCGAGTCTGAATAGGGCGTCTTAGTATTATGTCGTAGACCCGAAACCATGTGACCTACCCATGAGCAGGTTGAAGGTGCGGTAAGACGCACTGGAGGACCGAACCAGGGCACGTTGAAAAGTGCTTGGATGACTTGTGGGTAGCGGAGAAATTCCAAACGAACTTGGAGATAGCTGGTTCTCTCCGAAATAGCTTTAGGGCTAGCGTCGACATCAAGATTCTTGGAGGTAGAGCACTGTTTGGGTGAGGGGTCCATCCCGGATTACCAATCTCAGATAAACTCCGAATGCCAATGAATTATGGTCGGCAGTCAGACTGCGAGTGCTAAGATCCGTAGTCGAAAGGGAAACAGCCCAGACCACCAGCTAAGGTCCCAAAATAATTGTTAAGTGGAAAAGGATGTGGGGTTGCACAGACAACTAGGATGTTAGCTTAGAAGCAGCTATTCATTCAAAGAGTGCGTAATAGCTCACTAGTCGAGTGACCCTGCGCCGAAAATGTACCGGGGCTAAAACAATTTACCGAAGCTGTGGATACCTTTATAGGTATGGTAGGAGAGCGTTCTATGTGTGGCGAAGGTGTACCGTGAGGAGCGCTGGAACGCATAGAAGTGAGAATGCCGGTATGAGTAGCGAAAGACAGGTGAGAATCCTGTCCACCGTAAGACTAAGGTTTCCAGGGGAAGGCTCGTCCGCCCTGGGTTAGTCGGGACCTAAGGAGAGACCGAAAGGTGTATCCGATGGACAACAGGTTGATATTCCTGTACTAGAGTATGTAGTGATGGAGGGACGCAGTAGGCTAACTAAAGCAGACGATTGGAAGTGTCTGTCTAAGCAGTGAGGTGTGAATTGAGTTAAATGCTTAATTCTATAACATTGAGCTGTGATGGGGAGCGAAGTTTAGTAGCGAAGTTAGTGACGTCACACTGCCAAGAAAA
>NZ_CP058258.1:0-17500 GCF_013394695.1 Streptococcus sp. oral taxon 061 | reverse complement strand
ATGAATAGCTGCTTCTAAGCTAACATCCTAGTTGTCTGTGCAACCCCACATCCTTTTCCACTTAACAATTATTTTGGGACCTTAGCTGGTGGTCTGGGCTGTTTCCCTTTCGACTACGGATCTTAGCACTCGCAGTCTGACTGCCGACCATAATTCATTGGCATTCGGAGTTTATCTGAGATTGGTAATCCGGGATGGACCCCTCACCCAAACAGTGCTCTACCTCCAAGAATCTTGATGTCGACGCTAGCCCTAAAGCTATTTCGGAGAGAACCAGCTATCTCCAAGTTCGTTTGGAATTTCTCCGCTACCCACAAGTCATCCAAGCACTTTTCAACGTGCCCTGGTTCGGTCCTCCAGTGCGTCTTACCGCACCTTCAACCTGCTCATGGGTAGGTCACATGGTTTCGGGTCTACGACATAATACTAAAGCGCCCTATTCAGACTCGGTTTCCCTACGGCTCCGTCTCTTCAACTTAACCTCGCATCATATCGTAACTCGCCGGTTCATTCTACAAAAGGCACGCTCTCACCCATTAACGGGCTCGAACTTGTTGTAGGCACACGGTTTCAGGTTCTATTTCACTCCCCTCCCGGGGTGCTTTTCACCTTTCCCTCACGGTACTGGTTCACTATCGGTCACTAGGGAGTATTTAGGGTTGGGAGATGGTCCTCCCAGATTCCGACGGGATTTCACGTGTCCCGCCGTACTCAGGATACTGCTAGGTACAAAGACTATTTAAAATACGAGGCTCTCACTCTCTTTGGCTGATTTTCCCAAACCATTCTTCTATAATCTTTGTGTCCACATTGCAGTCCTACAACCCCGAAGAGTAAACTCTTCGGTTTGCCCTCCTGCCGTTTCGCTCGCCGCTACTAAGGCAATCGCTTTTGCTTTCTCTTCCTGCAGCTACTTAGATGTTTCAGTTCACTGCGTCTTCCTCCTCATATCCTTAACAGATATGGGTAACAGGTAGTACCTGTTGGGTTCCCCCATTCGGAAATCCCTGGATCATCGCTTACTTACAGCTACCCAAGGCATATCGTCGTTTGTCACGTCCTTCTTCGGCTCCTAGTGCCAAGGCATCCACCGTGCGCCCTTATTAACTTAACCTTATTTTTTGACCTTTCAGTCATAAACTCTTATTAATACTACAGCGTTTTCGGTTTATTTTCTTGTTACTATTTGATATAGATATTCAATTTTCAATGTGCATTACTTGGTGATCTCTCACCAATGGAGCCTAGCGGGATCGAACCGCTGACCTCCTGCGTGCAAAGCAGGCGCTCTCCCAGCTGAGCTAAGGCCCCACAAGACCTCTCAAGACTAAACAAGACCAATGTGCATTCCTTATCCTTAGAAAGGAGGTGATCCAGCCGCACCTTCCGATACGGCTACCTTGTTACGACTTCACCCCAATCATCTATCCCACCTTAGGCGGCTGGCTCCTAATGGTTACCTCACCGACTTCGGGTGTTACAAACTCTCGTGGTGTGACGGGCGGTGTGTACAAGGCCCGGGAACGTATTCACCGCGGCGTGCTGATCCGCGATTACTAGCGATTCCGACTTCATGTAGGCGAGTTGCAGCCTACAATCCGAACTGAGACTGGCTTTAAGAGATTAGCTTGCCGTCACCGACTTGCGACTCGTTGTACCAGCCATTGTAGCACGTGTGTAGCCCAGGTCATAAGGGGCATGATGATTTGACGTCATCCCCACCTTCCTCCGGTTTATTACCGGCAGTCTCGCTAGAGTGCCCAACTGAATGATGGCAACTAACAATAGGGGTTGCGCTCGTTGCGGGACTTAACCCAACATCTCACGACACGAGCTGACGACAACCATGCACCACCTGTCACCTCTGTCCCGAAGGAAAACTCTATCTCTAGAGTGGTCAGAGGGATGTCAAGACCTGGTAAGGTTCTTCGCGTTGCTTCGAATTAAACCACATGCTCCACCGCTTGTGCGGGCCCCCGTCAATTCCTTTGAGTTTCAACCTTGCGGTCGTACTCCCCAGGCGGAGTGCTTAATGCGTTAGCTACGGCACTAAACCCCGGAAAGGGTCTAACACCTAGCACTCATCGTTTACGGCGTGGACTACCAGGGTATCTAATCCTGTTTGCTCCCCACGCTTTCGAGCCTCAGCGTCAGTTACAAGCCAGAGAGCCGCTTTCGCCACCGGTGTTCCTCCATATATCTACGCATTTCACCGCTACACATGGAATTCCACTCTCCCCTCTTGCACTCAAGTTAAACAGTTTCCAAAGCGTACTATGGTTAAGCCACAGCCTTTAACTTCAGACTTATCTAACCGCCTGCGCTCGCTTTACGCCCAATAAATCCGGACAACGCTCGGGACCTACGTATTACCGCGGCTGCTGGCACGTAGTTAGCCGTCCCTTTCTGGTAAGATACCGTCACAGTGTGAACTTTCCACTCTCACACTCGTTCTTCTCTTACAACAGAGCTTTACGATCCGAAAACCTTCTTCACTCACGCGGCGTTGCTCGGTCAGACTTCCGTCCATTGCCGAAGATTCCCTACTGCTGCCTCCCGTAGGAGTCTGGGCCGTGTCTCAGTCCCAGTGTGGCCGATCACCCTCTCAGGTCGGCTATGTATCGTTGCCTTGGTGAGCCGTTACCTCACCAACTAGCTAATACAACGCAGGTCCATCTGGTAGTGATGCAATTGCACCTTTCAAGCACATATCATGCGATATCTACTGTTATGCGGTATTAGCTATCGTTTCCAATAGTTATCCCCCGCTACCAGGCAGGTTACCTACGCGTTACTCACCCGTTCGCAACTCATCCGCTCGGTGCAAGCACCAAGCTTCAGCGTTCTACTTGCATGTATTAGGCACGCCGCCAGCGTTCGTCCTGAGCCAGGATCAAACTCTCATTAAAAGTTTGAGTTCTCACTCATTTCTGTCACTGACAGATTTATTGTTTTTTCATTGTTCAGTACTATAACCTTAAGTTATAGTGCCCTGCACATTGGTTCGTCTTGTTCAGTTTTCAAAGGTCTTTGTCGCGCTTGCGACAACTATATTAGTATATCACAGTCAATTTTCTCTGTCAACAGGTTTTTTTAACTTTTTTTATAACCTGTTCCCATCAACCGCGATACACACATAGTCCGTACGGGATTCGAACCCGTGTTACCGCCGTGAAAAGGCGGTGTCTTAACCCCTTGACCAACGGACCCTGAGCTTGTCAACTCTTTCTATTATACCTACTTTTTTCCCCTTGTCAAGATATTGGGTTTATTTTTCTGAAATTTTTTTAATAGTTTTTCATATATTGTTTTTTACAATAAGAAAGAGAGGATAACATTATATCCTCTCTTGTATATAGCCTACTAATATTTTAGTTTTCTTCAGCCATTTTTGATTTGACTTCATCATATGATAGGGCACGTGATTCCTCTTCTACTGATTCAGGCATTTTTCCTGTTTCGTAAAGAGATTTGATTTGTGTACTATCCAATGTTTCATATTTTAATAAGGCTTCTGCAATTAATTTATGCGTTTCACGATTTGATTGAATAATTTCAGCTGCTTTATTACGTGCTTCATTCAACAATGCTCGAACTTCTTCGTCAATCTCATAAGCTGTACGCTCTGAAATAGATTTTTGTGGAGTTTGAGCACCAAACATTGCATGATTTCCTTCATATTGAACAGGTCCAAGTTTTTCACTCATACCATACTCTGTAACCATTGCACGCGCCATTTGTGTAGCTTGTTCAAAGTCGTTTGATGCACCTGTTGTTTGGACATTAAAGATAATTTCTTCAGCAACACGTCCACCCATTAAACCAGCTAATTGTTCTTTCATGTCTTCTTTAGATAGCAACATTTGATCTTCTTTTGGAAGAGCAATCATGTAACCACCTGCACGACCACGAGGAACAATTGTTACCTTATGAACTACACGCGCATTCGATAAGACTAACCCTACGATAGTGTGCCCGGCTTCGTGATAAGCAACCATTTCACGTTCTTTTTGGGAAACAGTTTTATCTTTCTTAGAGGGCCCTGCAATAACGCGATCTTCTGCCTCATCAATATCTGAAGCATCGATGACTGATTTGTTGCGACGGGCAGCAACTAATGCCGCTTCGTTCAATACGTTTTCTAAGTCAGCACCAACAAAACCAGGAGTTTGTTGTGCTACTAACTTCAAGTCTACATCTTCTGCTAGAGGTTTATTTCTAGCATGGACTTTCAGAATCGCTTCGCGTCCCTTAACATCTGGACGACCAACCAATACTTTTCTATCAAAACGACCTGGACGAAGAAGGGCTGGGTCTAGAACATCTGAACGGTTCGTTGCTGCAATGACAATGATTCCTTCATTTCCTTCAAAACCATCCATTTCAATCAAGAGTTGGTTCAAGGTTTGTTCACGTTCGTCATTACCTCCACCAAGACCGACACCACGTTGGCGACCAACGGCATCAATTTCATCAATGAAGATAATTGCTGGTGCTGCTTTTTTAGCGTCCTCAAAAAGTGAACGTACACGGCTGGCACCGACACCGACAAACATTTCTACGAAGTCAGAACCTGAAATACTAAAGAATGGTACTCCAGCTTCTCCTGCTACTGCTTTAGCAAGTAATGTTTTACCAGTTCCCGGAGGTCCTTCTAAGAGAACACCAGCTGGGATACGAGCACCTAATTTTGTAAAGCGTTTTGGATCTTTCAAGAATTCAACAACTTCAACAAGTTCTTGTTTTTCTTCTTCAGCTCCTGCTACATCTGAAAAGCGTACTTTGATATCTTCCTTATTAGCAGCCTTAGCTTTATTGCGTCCAAAGCTCATCGGATTGCGTCCACTATTTCCACCCATATTGCCCATCATAGAAAATAGGAAGAAGAATAAAATGGCAAATGGTACTACTGAAACTAGGATGTTAATCCACATACCACTTGAACTTTCATGCTTCACTTCAATTTGTGTTTGGTGTTCCCCAGCTAATTTTTGCAAATCTGCTACAGTAGTATCCGATGGAAGAATAATACTTGTAAATTTTTCTACTTTTGTTGCAGAAGGTGTGAAAAACTGAATACCTGTTTCCGGTTTTTCTGTTTTAGCAGTTTTATAGACACCAGACACTTCAATAACACTACCACTTGGTTGATAGGTTATTTCTTTTACATTGTCGTTAGTGATTTCCTGCACCAATTCTGAGTATTTAATTTGTTGACTGTGCCCAGCAGCTCTTCCAGCGAAAAAGTACTGAAATCCTGTTACTAGCAAGAAAATCATCAACAAATAAAGAAATGGATTTTTTATAAAACCATTATTTTGCTTTTGCATTCAACAACTTACCCTTCTATTTTGAGTAAACTTCCTCTTTCAATACACCTACATAAGGAAGGTTACGATAATTTTCATTATAGTCTAAACCATAGCCTACAACAAATTCATTCGGAATTGTAAAACATGTATAATCTGCTTCGATTTCTACAGTACGGCCTTCAGGTTTATCAAGCATTGTAACAATCTTAACAGATGCCGCTTCTCTAGCAGTAAACATATCTCTCAAACTTTTCAAGGTTTGACCAGTGTCGATAATATCTTCCACAAAAACAACATGTCTACCTTTAATATCTTGAGTTACATCTTGTTTGATATTGATAACACCGCTACTTACAGTACCACCATGATAGCTAGAAACCATCATAAAGTCCATCTCAAGATGAGTGTCGATATATTTCACCAATTCTGCCATAAAAGGAATAGATCCTTTTAAAATACCAACTAGAATCGGATTTTTACCTTCATAATCTTTGGTCAATTGAGCACCTAACTTCTTAGCAGCTTCTGTAATTTCATCTTGTGAAATCAAAATCTTCTTGATATCTTGTTCTAACATGATTTTACCTATCTATTTTTTCTATATAAAGTACAGTGTTCATTATATCATTTTTCATTTTTATACTCAAATCACTGAATTCAATTCCTAAAATTGAACAAATCTTTCCGAATTGCTCAACAATAATCGCATTTTTTCGTTTTTCTGCAGGAATTTTTAAATCAATAAAAAGTCGCCTTACTTTTTTTCGATGACCATTTATTATCAAATAATCACCTGACTGTCGATGCCTCAAAATCAATGATGTTTCACGGGAAACATTTATTTGTTGAACATTTTCGCCTTTTAAAGGAATTCCGAATGAAAATAGAAAACCTTCATAATAAACTTGATTTTGATAGTTTAGCACACACTCACTACTTTTTTCATCAGACTTTGGTCTGATTTTACCAATTTGAAAGTGCTGGTATTCTTTTATAAGTTCATAACCATTTTTTATACTATGGCGATATTGACTCTTAGTTTTTAAAATATGATGAATTTCTTGAAATTGTTCTCTTGTTACATTTAAATCAGCAAAACGACTAAGGTATTGTTGTAGTAAAACTCCTTGCGTTGCTTCACTAAAAGATAAAAACTGAGTTAAATCTTCCACATCAACCGCTTGAGATAATTCAGCCAGAGCAATTTGATAATCAGAAACTTCTTTCCCAAACTCTAAAAATGCCTTTTTTACCTGAACATTTTCTTTTTCTAACTGTGGCAGATAGAGGTTGCGAATACGATTGCGAAGATAGTGATTTTCTTTATTCGTTGGATCTTCAAAATGCTCAATTTTAGGAAAATCCTTCTTATAAAAAGACAACAAAGGACGAATTAACTCTCCCTTATTAAACGTTTGTCTTTCTTTAATAGCTGATAAATGGTGTAGTCTAACACCTCTAATCAATCGCATAAAGATTGTCTCAACTTGATCATCTGCATGATGAGCTGTTACAAGAGCTGTAGATGAAGTTTTCTCCATCACTTCTCTAAAAAAATTATAGCGAAATTGACGAGCATTCGTTTCTGAAAAATCTCCAGTAAAACAAGCTACATAAATTGGAACTCCAGCTTGTTCAGCTAATTTTCTTAATTCATTTTCTTCCTGATTTGACTCTGGTCGTTGTTTATGATTTACATGAGCTAAAAACAATTCAATACCAAGTTCTTTTTGATAAGTTGAAAGAAGACGAAAGAGAAACATCGAATCCAATCCACCAGACAAAGCTAGCACAACTCTTGAATGATCTTTGAAATAATCCTTTTCTAGAAGATGATTTAAAAAATCGCGGTCTCTCATTTTAGGACCTCATATACATCCTTAGCAATTTTAGAAATGGTATCATAATCAGAATTTTTGGAAAAGATTGAAATAATGAAAGGAGAATCTGTATAGACTATTCCTACATCGTGTTTAAATTCATCTGCATCCCCAATTTTATGGGCTACCTTAGCAGAAATATTCTTAGCAATCCTCTGATTATCAAATGATGTTTGTGATAGGGATTCTAAAACAAAACCATTCTGATTATAAATAGATTCCATAACTTGACCAGCCATTTTAGCTGAAGCCAACTTATCTGTCACATCCCACTCTTCACCTGCGATAGTAGCCATCTCTTTTTTAAAGGCTTCATCTGATTTATTCGTAATATAATAACCAAGAATATTATGAGCTACATTGTCAGATTCTTTTGCAGTTTTTGTGATTAAATCTTTGATAGTGTATTCTTTATTGTCCGCTGTTTTAGGGAGACTACCGCTTCCTTCCGGTTTATAAGAACCAGGGAAATCATTAACTTCGGAAACATACTTCAATTTCGTGTCAAGTTGGTAATCACCTTGATTGATTTTTTCCTGAACAGAATAAAGATAAGGTAATTTCATAACACTAGCAGCGTACATTTTCTGATCTTCGTTAATCCCAGCTTCTTTACCTGTACTCAATTGTTTCACATAAATAGAGAACTGTTCATTTTGATAATTTGCAGATAGCAACTCTTGTACTTTCTGAATACGATTATCATCATCGGAAATATAATCCGTCGAAATCCAGCCCGTTTGCTTGATATGTAAGAATTCACGACCTTCAGCAAAAATAGACATATCTGCTTCAACCTCTTGATAAGCTGCTAAAGTAGACTTTAATTCTTGTTGATCATAAGGACTATTATAAACGACAAATCCTGGTTCTAGCCATACTCGTTTAGAAAAATCGTTTACGATGGAACTATCGTATAAAAGTCGTTTATCAGCCATCACAAATTGATTATTTGACAATTTAAACACAGGCTGTCCTTGTTTATTTAATCGCCATTCTAAAACAGATAATTTTGTTTCTGCATTGACTTTTCCTGATTCTTTAATCAGGTCTTCTGTAGAATAAACTGGCGTCTCACCATAAAATTTTGGAGATTCTATAATATCTTGATAATAAAAATGATATGGAGTATGAGTTAAAGAATAAACTTCTTGTTTTGGAATGATAACTGGATTCTCAGTGCTTACTACTTGAACGCTTTTTAGGAAAATAGGAAGTAGTAATATCACTAAAAATTTACGCATTCTTTTTCCCCTCTTCTTCTTGTAGTCGTAACAGATGATTCTTTTGAGCTAACTCATCTAATTTTTCATCTGACTGACTTAAAAATTTTTCGACAATATCTAATAAATTTTCCATTTTACATTACCTAGGAAGCAAGTCCGGAATTGTATAAACTTCCTCCCATGATTTCGAATAATAATATTTTGCACGGGAATATTTAGCTGCATAGGATTCGTCTTTTAGCTTAGTTGCTAAACTAGCTTCTTTATCCTTTTCGTCACTCAATTCCTGGTATTGTTTTTTCAAATCCGTTAATTGCTGACGACGTGTTAGTAATTGTTGATAACTTTGTGCTAAATTATAAGTTGGCAAGATAAATAACAACATTATCAAAATCAAAACCCATCCCATAAAACGATTGCGTTTTTGACGTTCTTCCATCATGTATTTACGTCGTTGGTGTTCATTTTGAATAAAAGAGTTATTCATTTGGACTATTTTTTTATACATCGCCTTCTACCCTTGTTTCACTGATAATTTCATACATTCCAGCTGCATCTTCTTTTTTTGTGCTATCTTTCATTTCGAGCACCTTTACAAGTAACAACTTATTTCCAAAGCGAATTTCAACTTGATCATTGATTTTTAAATCTGTTGAACTTTTAGCAAGGATTCCATTTACCTTGATTCGCCCTTTATCTGCAACTTCCTTAGCTACCGTACGGCGTTTAATAATTCGTGATACTTTTAAATATTTATCTAGTCTCATCTTATAATACCTCAAATTATTATTGTACCATTTTTCTCCCTTTTATAGAAGAAAAAAGGTAATCCCTAATGTGACTCTTTTAAGTCTTTTATCTTCGCTAACGATTCTCCAAAGGTTAAGAGTCCTTCTAAAATCTCATAATCTTTTTTATTTCGGATATCAAATACAACTTCAATCAAACCTTGATTCTCAGAAATATTAGCCTTCAGATTTGTCTGAGAAAGAGCCTGGAAATAATCTTGGGTTAAAAATAGTTGTTGCGATATTTTTTCAAACTGAATGACAAGCTTATTATTCTTTCTTTCTACACGATTGACAAATACTTTATCGAGATATGCTTTGGCTAATCCAATTTCTAAGAGATAGGCAACTACATCTGGATATTCTCCAAATCGGTCTATCAACTCATCCTGTAATTCTTCATAGTTGACACGATTGTCAATCTGACGAATTCTCTTGTAAATTTCAATTTTATGGCGCTCATCTGATATGTACTCATCTGGAAGATAGGCATCAATTTGTAGAATTAACTCAGCATTTCCTTTTTCACGTTTCTTGTCAGTTCCATTTTTCTTAGCAATTGCTTCTTCTAGTAACTGAGAATACAATTCAAAACCAACAGAATCTATAAAACCAGACTGAGAACTTCCTAAAAGATTACCTGCCCCACGAATGGATAAATCACGCATAGCAATTTTGAAACCAGAACCTAATTCGGTAAAACCTTTGATAGCTTCTAATCTCTTTTCTGAAACTTCTGTCAAAGATTTGTCTGGTCGATACATGAGATAAGCATAAGCGATTCGATTACTACGACCAACTCGACCTCTTAATTGATACAAGGTTGACAAGCCCATGTGATCTGCGTTTTCAATAAACAAGGTATTAGCATTTGGAATATCTACACCTGTTTCAATGATTGTCGTAGTTACTAAAATGTCATATTCGCCTTCAATAAAATCAAGTAATGTATTCTCTAAACGAATTTCACTCATTTGACCATGAACAAAACCAATAGAAGCTTCAGGAATCAGTTCTTGTAATTCTGAAACCTTCTTTTCAATCGTGTCAACTTTGTTGTAAAGATAGTAAACCTGACCACCACGATCGATTTCTCTCAACACAGCATCACGAATCACACGATCATTTTGTTCAAGAACATAGGTTTGAACAGGATATCGATTTGTTGGAGGGGTTTCAATGACAGATAAATCTCGGATACCTAGCATAGACATATGAAGAGTTCGAGGAATTGGTGTAGCTGTCAAGGTTAAGACATCCACCTTCTTTTTTAATTCCTTAAGTGCTTCCTTATGCTTGACACCAAAACGTTGTTCCTCATCGATGATGATCAATCCTAAATCTGCAAATTCAACATCTTTAGACAAAACTCGATGGGTCCCAATCAAGATATCTACCTGGCCTTTTTTCAATTTTTTAAGTGTTTCAGTTTGCTCTTTTTTACTTCTAAAACGACTTAAAACATCTACGTTTACAGCAAATTGCTCAAACCTTTCTTTGAAATTACTGTAATGTTGCTGCGCAAGAACAGTTGTTGGCACTAAAACGACAACCTGTTTATGATCATTGACAGCTTTAAATGCAGCTCGCATGGCAACTTCTGTCTTACCAAAACCAACATCTCCAACTAAGAGTCGATCCATTGGTTGAGAAGTCTGCATATCCCTTTTAATTTCATCTATACTTCGAAGTTGGTCCTCAGTTTCAACATAAGGGAAAGCCTCATCAAAAGCAACTTGGTCTTCATCATCTTTTGAAAATGCAAAACCTTCAAGTTGACTCCTCTCTGCATATAACTTAATTAAGTCATCTGCGATGTCTTCAACTTGATTTTTAACTTTTTGCTTAGCTTTTTTAAAACGTCCATCGTTTAATTTGTTTAACTTTGGAGCCTTACCGTCACTTGAAACATACTTAGATAAGGTTTGGATTTGTTCTACAGGGATAGAAATTCGATCTCCATTTTGGTATTGAACACTTACGTAGTCTCTATGAATCCCTTTGATTTCAATCGTTTCAATTCCTAAAAATTGACCAATCCCATGAATTTGATGAACAACATAGTCTCCTTTTTGGAGTTCACTATAATCCTTTAATCTTTCAGCATTGCTAATATTTTGTCTTCTGTATTTGCGTTTAATCTTCTTTTTGAATATTTCATATTCAGTGATGAATACAAGATTCTCATCCACAAAATGAAAACCATGACGAAGGTTTCCTTCAACAATATTGACAGTTCCTTTACAGAATTCATTCGCACTAATATTATCAACTTTTATGTCATATTCTTCTAAAATACTTGACAATTTTTTTAGTTCATTCTCGCTACTTGACTGAAGAACAATCGTATATTTTAATTTTTTATAGCGTTCAATTTCTTCTTTCAGAAAAGAAAATTGATTGAAGAACTCTTGCATTGGATATTGATTAAATTGATAAAGATGATCAAATTTTAGATTTCCAAGTCCCTTTTGAAAATTAGAAAAGAAGCTAGCTGGTAAATATTTTTTAAATTGACTTTCTACATCTGCAAAGTATTGTAAACTTGATACAGCTTTACTATTATGTAAATCCTCTGTAAAGTAGCTAGCTGTTTCCTTATCAAAAATATCATACTGATCCATGATTTTTTGAAAATCATCAAAGATAATAGGCGCTTGGTTCAAGTAGTCAATCAAGGTCGACTGTTTTTTATACAAAACAGATAAAAACTTTCGAATATCTGCATGAAAAACTTGCTCTTTCGTGCAACTAAAAACTTCTTCTAGGTAAGACTTTACAGTTGGTGACAATGTCTTGTCAATCTCTTTTTCTAAAAATTCCTGACCACGATGATAATCTTCAGCAGTTAGTAAAATATCACTAGCGGGATATATAGAAATTTCAGGGCGACTTTCCTTTGATAATTGTGTCTCTGCATCAAATTCTCTAATCCCATCTATTTCATCACCGAAAAATTCAATTCGGTAAGGAGAAATTTGTGATGTTTCAAAGATATCTAAAATATCCCCTCGAAGACTAAATTCACCTTGACTCTGAACTTGTGTAACTTTCTTATAACCAAGTGCAGTTAACTTATTTTTTAATTCTCTTTGTTCACACTCTTGTCCGACTTGCAGTTTTAAAACACTATCATCGAAAATCTTAGGATCAGGCAAGAATATACGACTAGCTGCCATGTTACAAACTAATATTCCTTTTTGAGATTTATCTCTTAGAAAACGTAAGGCTTCAACGCGAGAAAAAATCTTTTCTTGTGACGATACTAAAAATTCTACCATTGGTGAATCATCTACTAAAAATGGATAAACCATATCAGTACCCAGGATAGAAATTAAATCATTTACTAGACGCTCAGCTTCTCCATAAGTAGATGTCATCACTAAAATCTTGTCCTGATTTTTAGCACTACTTGCAATAGCTAAGGATTTTGCTGATCCTGATAAACCAAGTAGTAATTGTCTTTGTTTGAGAGATAAATGCCCATTCCATGATTGTATATGATTATTCTCTAAAAAGAATTCGATTAATGACATTCCCTTACCCATTGTATTTCTGCATTGTTTTTTCAAAGTTTTTCTCTTGTAAATAATAATTTACAGCATCGTCAACCTTGTCAATAGACTGTAAAATACCTATATAGTCATCCTTGTCAAATTTACTCAAAACGTGGTGAACAACAGACATTCCTTTTTTAGGTCTACCTATACCAATCTTTACACGATTAAAAACCTGTGTACCAATATGTTGGATAATTGACTTGATACCATTATGACCGCCAGCTGATCCTTTAGCGCGAAGACGAATTTTTCCTACTTCCATGTCAAGATCATCGTAAATAATCAGTAAATCTTTAATATCTAAACCATAGTAGGTTAATAAAGCATGAACTGCTTTCCCACTTTCATTCATAAAAGTTGTTGGTTTCACTAGATAAATTTTTTCACCATTAAGGAAAAATGAAGCTAATTCAGCTTGGAATATTTTATCGTGTGTAAAGGATACATTCTGTTTTTTTGCTAGTTGGTCAATCAACATAAAACCAACATTATGCTTTGTCTCAAAATATTTATCCCCTGGATTTCCCAATCCTACAAGTAATTTTGTCATTAAAATTTCCTTTCAAAACCCAAAAGGGTTGGAATTTTTTTCCAACCTAATTGACACTATTAAAAATGTTGATTATACGTTAAAGCGGAATTCCATGATATCGCCATCTTGAACGACATATTCTTTTCCTTCTTCACGCAAACGTCCAGCTTCTTTTACAGCCTTTTCAGATCCGTATTTAATCAAATCATCATAAGACATAGTTACTGCACGAATAAAACCTTTTTCGAAGTCAGAGTGGATGATACCAGCTGCTTGTGGAGCTTTCATACCACGTTTAAAGGTCCAAGCACGAACCTCTTTTTCACCAGCTGTGAAGTAAGTTCCAAGTCCAAGTAGATGGTAAGCTGCACGAGTCAACTTATCCACACCTGATTCTGTCAAACCAATAGCTTCAAGAAACTCTTTTTTATCTTCATCGTCTAATTCAGAAATTTCTTCTTCAGCACGCGCAGAAATCACCACTACCTCTGCATTTTCTGTTTCTGCGAATTCACGAATTTGCTTCACATAATCAATAGATTCTGGGTCTCCAACAACATCCTCATCCACATTTGCTACATAAAGAACTGGTTTAGTAGTCAAAAGGAAGAGTCCTTTGACTACTTTTTGCTCTTCATCTGTAAATTCAATGGTACGTGCTGACTTACCGTCTTCAAGAACTGGTTTAATCTTTTGGAGAACGTTAAATTCTGCAACTGATTCCTTATCTTTTTGCGTACGTGCCATCTTTTCAACACGCGCATAGCGTTTATTGACAGATTCTAGGTCAGCAAGAATCAATTCTAGGTTAATGGTATCAATGTCTGCTAGTGGATCAACAAAAGCATCTTCACGACCTTGTTCACGCATGACATTTTCATCATCAAAGGCACGAACCACATGGACAATGGCATCAACTTCACGGATATTGGCCAAGAATTTATTACCAAGACCTTCACCTTTTGACGCACCTTTTACAATCCCTGCAATATCTGTAAATTCAAAGGTTGTTGGAACTGTCTTCTTAGGAGTGATCATTTCAGTTAATTTTTGGAGGCGTTCATCTGGAACTTCTACCATCCCAACGTTTGGATCAATGGTTGCAAATGGATAGTTTGCAGCCTCTGCTCCTGCTTTTGTAATTGCGTTAAATAGGGTTGATTTACCAACGTTTGGCAAACCCACGATACCTGCTGTTAAAGCCATAGTTTCTCATTCTCCGTTCACATTTCAATCTTCAATATTATAACACAAAAAGGGAAAACTTGCTAACTCTCCAATTCAGTGTTTCTAGTCGATAATTTTGTTCATTTTTCTTTCAAAATCATAGCGACTCATCATGACTACATGATCACAATTACTGCATTTAATTTTAATATCTGCACCTAAACGAGTAATTTCCCAACGATTTGCTTTTTTGCCTGTAGATTTGATTGTACAAGCATGTGGTTTTTTCATTTCAACAAAATTTCCAACTTGATACATACTACTCTCCTTTTCATATTTCTGATTATATCATAAAAGAGGTGAGCTAGGCTCAACCTCTTTCCATTAATTTGTACGAACTGGTGTAATCAGCTGCATGAAATCTTCATCTGTATCAGCTGGTACCAAGGTAAATGGACGAATTGCTGAAATGAAGCTGATTGTTACCTTTTCACTATTCAAGGCTTTTAGTGCTTCAATCAAGTAAGTTGGGTTAAAGCTAATAGTCAAGTCTTCGCCAGATACAGCAATTGTATCAATTTCTTCGTCTACTTTACCAACTTCTGGAGAATTTACATGGGCTGTAACCACTCCTTGTTTGATTTCTAATTTTACAGTACCGTTTTGAGTTGCACTTGATAGGAGACGTGCACGTTCCATAGATTGACGTAGATTCACAACATCAAAAGTCACTGTCGTATTAAAATCTGTTGGAATTAGGCGATCTGTATCAGGATAATTACCTTCTAAGAGACGTGTGTAGAAGCTAATATTTTCGCTTCTAAAGAGAATTTGGTTGTTTGCGAAGAAAATCTCTACTGTTTCGATATCGTCTGTAAAAACAGCTGAAAATTCGCGTAGAGAGCGACTAGGGATAACAACGTCGAAATTATCACTATTTTTCTCAAGTGTCAATTTCTTCTGACTGAGACGGTGAGAATCTGTCGCAACTGTTTTTAATTCTTGATGATTACTTAGGACAAAATGTACACCAGTCAAGATTGGACGACTTTCTTGAACACTAGCTGCAAAGGCAGTTTCGTTGATAATCTTTTTAAGAAGCTTTGTTTCAAGAACTAAAGGATTACTTGCTGCAATTTCCTGGATACGTGGATACTGCTCGCTGTCTTTACCTTTAAGGGTAATCTCTGATTTCCCACTTGTTAATACAATTTGGTGTTGTTCAATTTCTTTAAAATCAAGAGTCACATCTGGAAGACTAGAAACAACATTGATAAAGAATGAAGCTTCTAGAAGGATAGAACCTAAAGAGTTAATCAGAAGACCTGCATTTTCATCTTTTTGAGAAATGAAATTCTCAATTGAAATTTGACCATTTGATCCAATTAATGTAATTCCTTCGTTAGTCACATCAATTTTAATAGTTGATAAAACAGGAATAGCATTTTTTGAACTAATAGCACGTTTAGTAATATTTAATGATTGCAGGAATAAATTTTTATTAATAGAAAAATGAATCATGGAATCTCCTTTATTTATTTTTATTATTAGAAGGTTAATAGTAATAGTAGGCTGTGTGAAATCTGTGGAAAACCAAGTTTAGTTTAGAAAAATCAAGAAGTTATACTTGTTTAAAATTTGTTAATAAATCAGTAAAATTTTAAACACTTATCCACAAGTTATTTGATTTTCTTTTTGATGGTTTCGATTTCTATACGTAATTTATCATCAGTTTCAATCATAGATTTGATTTTTGCATGAGCATGAATGACGGTTGTATGATCTTTACCACCAAATTCTTTTCCGATTTTTGGAAGACTGTTATCAGTTAATTCTCTAGCTAGGTACATAGCAACTTGGCGAGCTAGAACAATATTCTGAACACGTCTAGTTCCCTTCATCTCCTTAACGCTCACATCATAAAATTTTCCGACTTCCTCTTGGATTTTTTCAATCGGAATGACAATCATGGTGCTGACGCTTTGTTTTCTAGCACGTATAGCCTCAGATGCAATATCCACAGTTATAGTGTTGATTTGTTTGACTTTAGCCATGAGACTAATATCTTTGAGCGCACCTTCTAATTCACGTACATTTGAATCAAACTGGCCAGCCAAATATTCGATTGTGTCAGGTTGAAAATGATAATCTAAATCCTCTGTTTTACTATTTAGGATAGCGATACGAGTTTCAAAATCAGGTGGAGTAATATCCGTTGTTAATCCCCATGAGAAGCGCGTGACAAGTCGTTCAGGTAGGTTTTCTAGTTGTTCTGGCCTACGGTCACTCGTTAAAACGATCTGTTTATTATTACTGTGAAGTTTGTTAAATGTATTGAAAAATTCATCCTGAGTTTGTACTTTATTTCCACTAAGAGATTGAATGTCATCAATAAGAAGGAGATCTAGACTTCGATAGGTTTTTTTAAAATTATCCATATCATTGAGTCTTAAATGATCTAAAAATTCATTAATAAAACTTTCAGCAGGAATATATTTTACACGCGCATTAGGATTTTTTTTAAGAATTTCATTCCCCAAAGCATTGAGTAAGTGAGTTTTTCCTAAACCAGGTCCTCCATATATAAACAGAGGATTATAAGTTAGCCCAGGATCTTCCGAGACGGCTAAAGCAGCAGACTTGGCCCAAATATTTCCATCTCCTTGGATGAAATTATCAAAAGTATAAATATCTCTTAATCCTGTTTCTGAGTAAGGGATAGATTTTATAGTTTGTTCTTGTTGATGATTAGAATTTTCAACAGTTGTTGTATCGGAGGAGTCAGAATTTTCCTTAGTCAATACATATTGTGCTTTAATTTCAGTGTCATAGATTTGGAAACCGACAGCTACAATAATATCATTGAGTTTTGTACTCCAAACCATTTCCATTTCAGATCTTGGTAAAAATATGGTAGCTACATTTCCCTCGACCTTTATTAATTCAGCAGGTGTTGCATAGAAATCAAACATTGATCGTGTCAATCTCTCTTTAGCTAATTCTAAAATCTGATTCCAAAATTGTTTTTCTTTCAA